>CAJCJE010000953.1 GCA_903970565.1 Candidatus Melainabacteria bacterium
GGGCCTGGACTTCGACACCCAGCGGCGCATCGTGCTGGACTACCACGCCAGGGAGACCCAGATCCTGGCCAACGAGGTCAGGGCCGGCAAGGTCACACAGCCGCAACTGGTGATCTGGCCGGAGAACTCCGACGATGTGGACCCCTACGTCAATCCGGACGCCTACGCGGAAATCTCCCAGGTCGCCTCGGACATCAAGGCGCCGATCGCGGTCGGTGCGGTGGTCTACTCGCAGGGGCCGCGGCCGAAGAACACGATGATCCTCTGGGAACCCGGTCAGGGGCCGGTGTTGCAGTACGTGAAACGCAAGCTGATGCCCTTCGGCGAAACGATGCCGTGGCGGTCGTTCTTCGCGTTTTTCGACCCGATCGCCAACGAGGCCGGCAACTTCGCTCCCGGCACCGCGGCGGTGCCGTTTCCGATGGGGCCGGCCAAGGTCGGCATCGACACCTGTTACGAGGTCGCCTTCGACGACGTCGTGCGGGCCTCGGTCACCGACGGCACGAACCTGATCGCGGTGCCGACCAACAACGCGACCTTCGGCAAGACCGAGATGACCTACCAGCAGCTGGCGATGGACCAGGAACGTGCCGTCGAACACGGCCGGTCGGTGGTGGTGGCGGCCACCAGTGGCGTCAGTGCGATCATTGCGCCCAACGGAACCATTACCCAGCAGACTGCGTTGTTCACCCCGGCGGCCCTGGTCGCCACCGTCCCACTACGGTCAACCATTACTCTTGCTGATCGGTTGGGGGCGTGGCCCGAATGGGTCATGACGGTTGGTGGCCTGCTCGCGCTGGCGTTCGGAGCCCGCTCCGAGGTCCAGCGCGGCCGGGCCCGTCGTGGGGTGGCGGCGCTGGCGGCGGCCGGTCTGCCGGCGGCAGCAGTACTCGCAGGAACGGAACCAACCGCAGGAGCGACGGTGACCGCCCCGGCACCAGCCATCGTCGAGCACGACACCAGCAGTACCGAACACCGCACTGACGGCACCGCCGAGGACCGGACGAACGGCAGCGGCGGGTAACTCCGGCAGGGTCGCTGGCACCAGCCCCAGCGCCCGACTGATCGACTGACCACAACGAGCTAGCGATGACGTCCGCCGCACACGGCAGTGGGCGAGGAGGACACGGATGGCCGAGGCGCGCGAGCAACCATCGGATCTACAGCCAGTGCTGGTGGTGATTCCCACCTACAACGAGCGAGACAACCTCGGCCCGATCGTGGCCCGCCTGCACGCGGCGCTGCCCTCGGTCCACGCACTGGTCGTCGACGACGGCAGCCCGGACGGCACCGGTGATCTCGCCGACGAGATGGCCAAGGCCGACGAGCGGGTGCAGGTCCTGCACCGCACCGAGAAGGCCGGCCTCGGCGCCGCCTACATCGCCGGGTTCAACTGGGCGCTGGAACGCGACTACGCGGTCGTCGTCGAGATGGACGCCGACGGTTCACACGCCCCCGAGGACCTGCCCAGGATGCTCGACGCGCTCGCCGACGCCGACCTCGTCATCGGCTCGCGGTACGTGCACGGCGGCCAGACGGTGGACTGGCCCAAGTCGCGGGAACTGATCTCCCGAGGCGGCAACCTGTACTCCCAGCTCGCGCTGGGCGTCAGCCTCAAGGACATCACCGCGGGTTTCCGGGCGTTCCGGCGCGGCGTGTTGGAGAAGCTGGAACTCGACGGCGTCGCCTCGCACGGCTACTGCTTCCAGATCGACCTGGCCTGGCGGACCCTCCAGGCCGGCTTCGAGGTCGTCGAGGTGCCGATCACCTTCACCGAACGGCAGATCGGCGAGTCGAAGATGAGCGGTTCGATCGTGCGCGAAGCCGCGGTGCGGGTCGGCGCGTGGGGCCTTCACCACCGCGTCGAGCAGATCCGCCGCGTCTTCGGCCGGCCCGGCTCCGACGACGCCGAGCACGAGCAGCCCCCAGCCACCGCTGACCGGTGACGGCCGCAACCACAACGAGACAGGACCGCCCGATTCGCTCGGGCGGTCCTGTCTCGTTGTGCGGGAGGCCTGGTGGTCTGTGGGTCTGGTTGGCGGATGGGAGGTGCGGGGTTGTGGTCGCGGCGGGCCGCGACCGGAGGGTCAGGCGGTGCGGCTGCGCCGGCCGCGCAGTTCCTCGAGTCGTTCGGAGAGCAACTCCTCCAACTCGGGGATGCTGCGTCGTTCCAGCAACATGTCCCAGTGGGTACGCGGAGCCTTGGCCTTCTTGGTCTCCGGCTCAGAGCCGTCGATCAGCTTGGACACGGCGCCGTGCAGCCGGCACTCCCACGTCGACGGAATCTCCGCGTCGTCGGAGAAGGGAACCTCGAAGTCGTGTCCCTTGGGACATGCGTAGTTGGTGGTGCGGCGGGGTGCGAGGTCGTGGTTGCGGTCGGTCTCGTAGCTAACTGCTCCGAGCCGGCTACCACGCAGAACGCGGTCGGCCATGGCGGTGTCCTTTCGCTCGGCTCAGGGCCAGTGCCCAGGTCGTGCTCACTTGGTGTAACGAACGAGGTAGCGAGACAATTCCCGTCCCTTCGATCGGTCGCACTCAGTGAGCATTTTCACTCGTCAACGAAGTGTTCCTCCATTGAGAGGCGATCGAAACGTAGGCATGACGTGTCATAGTCCTACCGATGACATACATCACCCCCTCGGGGGAGTGACATGACTCAGCTGTGACGAAAATGGACGTACCTGACCCGATCGGGTCGATCGGGTTCAGACCGGGCTTTTTTCCCGTGGTGAACCGAGCAGGCTGCCCGGTATCTGGTTGCCCGCGGTGGTCACGGCGCGTCGAACATTGACCGGAATCAACAACCCGAGGCCGACCACGAAGAACACAACCAGCGACAGGATCGCGACCCGATAGCTGCCGGTGTTCTGGTAGGCCAATCCGAACAACAACGGCCCCAGCGCGCTGGAGCCCGAACTGGAGATTTCGTACAGACTGAAGTACTCAGCCTCCTGACCCGCCGGGATCATGCTTGAGTACAACGAGCGGGACAGCGCTTGAGTGCCCCCCATCACCACCGACAACGCCATCGCCAGTACGTAGAACTGCACCGCGCTGCCCTTGGTGAGGAAGTACGCGGCCACCACGATGCCGATCCACACCACCAGGCTCCAGGCGATGACCCGCTTGGCGCCCCAGCGTTCGGCGAAGCGACCCAGCAGCAGTGCCCCGCCGAACGCGGCGAACTGCACGATCAGGATCGCCGTGAGCAGCGTGTTGTCCGACAGCCCCAGCGCGTCGGACCCGTAGGTCGCCGACAGCGTGGTCACCGTGTTGATGCCGTCGTAGTAGACCAGGTACGCCACCAGGAACAGCAGCGTCATCGGCAGCATTCGGGCGCCCTTGATGGTGTGGCCGAGCTGCCGGAACCCGGCGGTCAGCATCGAGCCGTCCCTCGGCGTCAACCGCGCGGCCGAGGCCGGGTTGCGCAGTCGCCGCAACGGCACCAGCGCGAACAGCGCCCACCACAGACCCGCCGCCAGCAGCGAGATCCTGGCCAGCAGCGCCGTGTCGGTGATCACGAACGACGCGACGAAGCTGCCCGCCAACACGATCCCGCCGCCGATGTAGCCGGCCGCCCAGCCGATCGAGGAGATCTTGTCCCGCTCGTCGGCCTCGGCGAGGCTGGGCAGGAACGAGTTGAACACCACCTTCGCGCAGGTGTAGGTCAGGTAGGCGAAGATCATCAGGAAGGTGCCGAGCTGCCAGTCGCTGCCCTTGACGAACCACATCGCCATCACGCTGAACGCGCCGAGATACCCGAGGCCCAGCATGAGTTCCCGCTTGCGGCCGGTCCGGTCGGCGATCGCGCCGACGATCGGCATCAGGAAGATCAGCACGATCGCGGTGAACGACACCACGTAGGCGAACAGCGAGCCGGCCGCGATCGGGATACCCAGGATGTGCAGGGTGCCGTTCTTGCCGACCGCGTTCTGGGCCACCGCGACCAGGTAGCGGCTCATGAACACGGTGACCACGCTGGTCTCGAAGGTGTGCGCGCCCCAGCCGTAGGTGTACCAGGCCCGCCGCTGCCGGCGCAGTTCCGGGCTCGGACCCGCCGGGCCGGCACCCGTGGCGGTATCCGGGGCGCTGTCCTTGGTGGTGGCGCTGTCCTTGGTTCTGCGCACCATCGACGGTCCGCCTTCCTGCTTCGCGGCCCGTCCCCAGGACACGGGCGAAGTGACTGTATCGGTCGTCACCTCCGGGCGGCGGGGGGTCGTGGTGTCCTGATGCCGGGATGACGCACAACGTTGACGTGCCTGTCGCATTCCTGCGGCTCGACACGGTGCCGGCGCGCGCCGCTCACGTTGCCGGTCCTGTTGCCGGTCCTGTTGTCCTCAACCGTGTTCCGGCGCACCCGGCTGCGGACCGTCCAGGCGTCGGAGACGGTCGCGGAGGCCGGCCAGGTCGCCGACGGCCAGGGCGCAGTTCGGCCGGTGGGGTGGCGATGATGTGCTCGCCCCGTTGCACCGCAGCCCGGCCGTCCTCGGTCAGGGTCACCGATTTCCGCCTGCGGTCGTGGGGATCGCCGACGCGGTCGTGGCCCGCGCGAACCGGGTCCTGGAGGACTGGCTACGCGCACACCTGCACCCGGACGCCCGCACGGCTGACGTCCCGGCCGCTGGCGAAGGAGGGCTTTTCGCGCCCGGAACAGCCGCGTCTCGTGACGTCGCCCGAACGAGTGACACGAGGTGCTGATGTGCCCGGTGTTCCGGTTGTGGCTGGTGAGAGGGGCGCTTACCGTCCAGGCCCATGACCGTTGCTCGTGTCCCCGCGCCGCCCCGATGGCGCAGGCCGCTCACCCGAGTACTCGTCGTCGCCGTGCTCGCCGCCGGCCTCCAGGCGACCGTCGCGATGCTCGCCGCCGCACCGGCCGGGGCCGACCCCACCTCGGCCCAGTGGGCCGCGCTGCGGATGTGCGAATCCAGCGACAACTACACCGTGGTCGCCGCGAACGGCCTCTACTACGGCGCCTACCAGTTCAACCTCGCCACCTGGCGCAGCGTCGGCGGCACCGGCTATCCCAACCAGGCCAGCCCGGCTGACCAGGACTACCGCGCGCTCTACCTCTACCGGATGCGCGGCTGGCAGCCGTGGACCTGCGGGAACAAACTCGGCCTGCGGCCCGACGCCGACGCGGCCAGCAAGGTCGTCCCCGCGCTCCCGTCCGACGTCGCTCCCACCTGGCCCGGCGTGATCTATGACTACGGCGCCTGCGCCCCGGCCCTGCGCACCTGGCAGCTGCGGATGAACACTTACGGCTTCGCCTTCGACGGCACCGGCTGCTACTACGCCAGGACCAAGGCCGCCGTCGCCGCGTTGCAGGCCGCCAACGGCCTCACCCAGGACGGCCAGATCGGCCCCGACACCTGGCTCGCCGCCTGGGAGGGCAAGGCCCCCAGTCCCTAGCGGCTAGACCCGCTCGGACCAGGCGCCCTTCGCCCGCAGCACCTCGCGCAGCAGGTCCGGCCGGTCGGACACCAGTCCGTCCACGCCCATGTCCAGC
>CAJCJE010000954.1 GCA_903970565.1 Candidatus Melainabacteria bacterium
TCCGGACAACCGTGGCTGGGACCTGGCGAACCTGACCGGATCAGGCAACAACCAGGAGGAGACCTTCGCCCGCCAGGGCGGTTTCCTGTATGACGTCGACGAGTTCGATCCGGGGTTCTTCGGGATCAGTCCGCGTGAGGCGTTGGCGATGGACCCGCAGCAGCGGGTTCTGCTGGAGATCGCGTGGGAGGCGTTCGAGCGCGCCGGCATCGCACCGCACACGCTGCGTGGCAGCGAAACCGGTGTGTTCACCGGGGCGCCGGCCTCGTTGTACGGCCTCGGTTCGCCGGATATGACCAAGGACCTCGAAGGCTACGGCCTGACCGGCACCGGCATCGGCATGATGTCCGGTCGGGTGGCCTACACGCTCGGGCTGGAAGGCCCGGCCATCTCGGTGGACACCCAGTGCTCGACCTCGCTGGTGGCGTTGCACCTGGCCTGCCGCGCGCTGCGCAGCGGCGACTGCGACCTCGCCCTTGCCGGCGGCGTGACGATCATGCCGACGCTGGGCGCGTTCATCGAGTTCGGCCGTCAGGGTGGGTTGTCGGTGGATGGTCGGTGTCGTGCTTTTGGGGTGGGTGCTGGCGGTACGGGGTGGGCTGAGGGTGCGGGTGTGGTGGTGGTGGAGTTGTTGTCGGTGGCGGTGCGGCGTGGTCATCGGGTGTTGGGTGTGGTGCGGGGTTCCGCGGTGAATCAGGATGGTGCGTCGAATGGGTTGACGGCGCCGTCGGGGGTGGCGCAGGTGCGGGTGATTCGGTCGGCGTTGGGTTCGGGTGGGTTGAGTGTGGGTGATGTGGATGTGGTGGAGGGTCATGGGACGGGTACCCGGCTTGGTGATCCGATTGAGGTGGGGGCGTTGTTGGGGTCGTATGGGCGGGCGCGGGATACGCCGTTGTTTTTGGGGTCGGTGAAGTCGAATGTGGGTCATGCGCAGGCTGCGTCGGGTGTGGCGGGTGTGATCAAGATGGTGATGGCGTTGCAGGCGGGGGTGTTGCCGAAGACGTTGTGGGTGGAGGAGCCGTCGGGTGAGGTGGATTGGTCCAGCGGCGGTATTGAGTTGTTGAGGGAGGCGCGTCCGTGGCCGGTGGTGGATCGGCCTCGTCGAGCCGCCGTCTCCGCCTTCGGGGTCAGCGGCACCAACGCGCACGTCATTCTTGAACAGGCCCCGGAGACCGGTGCCGAGCCCGTCGCGCCAGCAGCCACCGTGGACGGTGTTCCGTGGGTGCTGTCCGGTCGGACCAGGCAGGGGCTTGCCGCGCAGGCAAAGGCTTTGCTCGCGCATGTCACCGCGCGGCCGGAGGCGGATATCGCCGCGATCGGCCTGTCGCTGGGCACCACGCGCTCCGCGCTGACCTACCGGTCCGCCGTCATCGGCCGGGACCGGGAAGAACTGTGTGCCGGCCTGCGTGCGCTCGCCGAGGACGGCACCTCTCCGTACCTGCTGCCGACCTCCGTCGTGGCGCCGGGCAAACTGGCGATGTTGTTCTCCGGGCAGGGCGCCCAGCGCGCCGGGATGGGCAAGCAGCTCCACGCGACGGTGCCTGCCTTCACCTCGGCACTGGATGCGGTGGCCGAGCAGCTGAATCCGTTGCTGTCGAACGATATTCGCGAGGTGATGTTCGCCGAGGACGCGCAGCGGCTGGACCGGACCGAGTACACCCAGCCGGCGCTGTTCGCGTTCGAGGTCGCCCTGTACCGGATGTTCGAATCCTTCGGTGTGCGGGCCGACTACCTGATCGGTCATTCCATCGGCGAACTCGCCGCCGCGCACCTGGCCGGGGTGTTCTCGTTGGCCGACGCCTGCCGGCTGGTGGCCGCGCGCGGTCGGCTCATGCAGTCGGTGACCCACCCCGGTGCGATGGCGTCCATCCGGGGCGCCGAGGCCGAGGTGTCGGCGCTGCTGGTGCCGGGGGTGAGCATCGCGGCGGTGAACGGTCCGGCTGCGGTGGTGGTCTCCGGTGATGTCGACGCGGTGGCCGAAACGGTCCGGCTGGCAACGGACAACGGCCTCCGCACCCGGCCGCTGCGGGTGAGTCACGCCTTTCATTCGTCCCATCTGGACGGCATCCTGGAGGACTACCGCGAGGTGGCCGGGACCGTCTCCTACCGGCCGCCGGAGTTGCCGGTGGTGGCCAACCTGACCGGGCGCTCGGTCGGCGACGAGATGTGCTCGGCCGACTACTGGGTTTCCCAGCTGCGGGAGGCGGTCCGCTTCGCGGAGGGGATCGGTTTCCTCGCCGACAAGGGAGTCCGCCGGTTCCTCGAACTCGGCCCTGGGCCGGCGCTGACCGGACTGATCGGCGACATTGTTGCCGAGGCGGATGCGATTCCGGTGCTGCGGGCCGACCGCTCCGATCCGACCGCGCTCGCCACGGCACTCGCGAGCCTGCACACCATCGGCGTCGCCGTGGACTGGGCGGCGGTGTTCGCGCCGTCCGGTGCGGTCACGGTGGACCTGCCGGTGTACCAGTTCGAGCATGAACACTTCTGGTTGAGTTCTCCCGCGCGCGGCAGGGAATCAGCGGCGGATCAGGGCTTCTGGGACGCGGTGCGCGGTGCCGACCTCCCGGCGCTGGCCAGCACGCTCGGCGCCGGTGCCGACCACCAGGACTCCCTGGCCGAGGTGTTGCCGCTGTTGTCGCGTTGGCTGGAGGACCGTCGGGTTCGCGAGACGGTGGACAACTGGCGCTACCGGATCAGCTGGAAGCCGGTGCGGACCGAGACGGCGGCGCTGACCGGGACGTGGCTGATCGTGGCACCGGACGGGGTTGAGGCGGCGGCGGGCATCGCAGCGGGCCTGACCGGCGCGGGCGCCACGGTGCGGACGGTCTCCTGGTCGGCTGGCGAGCCCGGCCCGGAACTGCCCGAGGTGACCGAACTGGCCGGCGTGGTGTCGCTGCTCGCGTTGGCCGATGGCGAGGTCGACGGCGTGCCCGCCGGGCTGCTGCTGAACACGGCGTTGGCCAGGGAACATGCCCGGCTCGACCTGACCGGGTCGCTCTGGTTCGCCACCCGGGGCGCGGTGTCGACCGGGCGGTCCGACCTGGTCGAACACCCGGAACAGGCCACCACCTGGGGCCTTGGCCGAGTACTCGCGGTCGAGGACCCCGACCGCTGGGGTGGCCTCGTCGACCTGCCGAAACTCCTGGACGACCGGGCGGTCGGCCGGGTGGTGGGCTGGCTGGGTTCGACGGTGGAGGCGCAGACCGCGATCCGGGGCAACGGCGTCCTCGCCGCCCGGCTGGTCCGGGCCGCTCGCACCGGCCAGGCACCGGCCGGCGTGCCCGGCGGCACGATCCTGATCACCGGCGGTTCGGGTGCGCTGGCCGGCGCCCTCGCCCGGTATCTCGCCGCGCACGGCGCGGACCACCTGCTGCTGGTCAGCCGGCGCGGCGCGACGGCGCCGAACGCCGAGGAACTGGCGGCCGAACTCACCGCGGCCGGGGCGAGGGTGACGTTCGCGGCCTGTGACGCCGCCGACCGGGCCGCGCTGGCAGCGGTACTCGACGCCGTTCCGGAGCGGTTCCCGCTGCGCGCGGTCATCCACGCGGCGGGGGTGGTCGACGACGGGGTGGTCGCGTCGATGACCACGCGGCGGCTGGCCACGGTGCTGCGGCCGAAGGTCGCCGCCGCCCGCAACCTGCACGAACTCACCCGCGACCGGGAGCTGGCCGCGTTCGTGCTGTTCTCCTCGCTCGCGGCCACCGTCGGGTCGGCCGGCCAGGCGAACTACGCCGCCGCGAACGCCTATCTCGACGCCCTCGCCGAGCAGCGGCGGGCGCAGGGCCTGCCGGCGACCTCGATCGCCTGGGGTCCGTGGGCCGGCAGTGGCATGGCGGCCAACGATGTCGTCGCCGACCGGCTGCGCCGGGTGGGCACCCCGGCAATGGCACCGGAGCTGGCCTGCGAGGCGTTGGTCGAGGCGCTGTCCGCCGACAGGCCGGCCCTCGCGGTCGCCGACATCGACTGGACCCGGTTCGCCGGCTCGGCGCCGGGTCCGAAGGTGCGGGCCTTCCTGCGCGAACTGCCGGACCTGGTGCCCGCCGCCGTCGACGAGGGACCGGCGGACGGTGTCGCGGCCACGATCGCCGGACTGTCCGGTACCGAGCGGATCGCCGTGCTCACCGACCTGGTCCGGACCCAGGCGGCGGCCGTGCTCGGCGTCGCCGACGCGAGCCGGATCGAAGCGGCGCAGTCGTTCCGGGAGAACGGTTTCGACTCGCTGACCGCGGTGGAGTTCCGCAACCGGCTCAACTCCGCGACCGGGCTGCGGCTGCCCGCGACGCTGGTGTTCGACTTCCCGACCCCTCGGGAGCTCGCCGGCCACCTCGGCCGGCTGCTGACCGGTACCACCGAGGTCGAGGCCCCGGTGGTCGCGACCGAGTCGAGCGACGAGCAGATCGCCATCGTCGGCATCGGCTGTCGCTTCCCCGGTGACGTGAGTACCCCGGAGGAGTTCTGGCAGCTGATCGAGCAGGGCGTGGACGCGATCGTCCCGTTCCCGGCCGACCGTGGCTGGGCGGAGGTCGGCGACGGCTTCGCCCGCGAGGGCGGTTTCCTCGCCGACGCCGCCGGTTTCGACGCGGCCTTCTTCGGGATCTCCCCGAGGGAGGCACTGGCGATGGACCCGCAGCAGCGGCTGCTGCTGCACACCTCCTGGGAGGCGGTGGAGCGGGCCGGTATCGACCCGGCCTCGCTGCGCGGTGAACGGGTCGGCGTGTTCGTCGGCACCAACGGTCAGACCTATCCGGCGCTGCTGGCCGACGCCGAGGACGACTTCGGTGGCCACGTCGGCACCGGCAACGCGGCCAGCGTGGTGTCCGGCCGGATCTCCTACGCCCTCGGCTTGCAGGGCCCGGCGATCACGGTGGACACCGCCTGCTCCTCCTCGCTGGTCGCGCTGCATCTGGCCCTGGGTTCGCTGCGGCGCGGGGAATGCACGCTCGCGTTGGCCGGCGGCGCGACGGTGATGTCCACGCCGGCCGCGTTCGTCGAGTTCGCCCGGCAGGGCGGTCTTGCCGTCGACGGCCGGTGCAAACCCTTCTCCGCCAACGCCGACGGCACCGGCTGGGGCGAGGGCGTCGGGATGCTCGCGGTGGAACGGCTCTCGGACGCGCGCCGGCTCGGTCACCAGGTACTGGCGATCGTGCGCGGCAGCGCGATCAACTCCGACGGCGCCAGCAACGGCCTCACCGCGCCGAACGGCCCCGCCCAGCAGCGGGTGATCACCGACGCGCTGCGCGACGCCGGACTGTCGGCCGCCGACATCGACCTGGTCGAGGCACACGGCACCGGCACCACCCTCGGTGACCCGATCGAGGCGCAGGCGCTGCTGGCGACCTACGGCCAGCAGCGGGAAGTTCCGTTGTGGATCGGCTCGGTGAAGTCGAACATCGGCCACACCCAGGCCGCCGCCGGGGTCGCCGGCGTGATCAAGATGGTGCTGGCCATGTCGGCGGGCGTCGCGCCGCGCAGCCTGCACGTGGACGCGCCGTCCCCGCACGTCGACTGGGCCGGCGGCGCGGTCCGGCTGCTGGCCGAGCAGTTGCCCTGGCCGGCGCACACCCGCCCGCGCCGGGCCGCCGTGTCGGCCTTCGGCGTGAGCGGCACCAACGCGCATGTCATCCTCGAACAGGCCCCGGCCCCGGACACCACGCCGGTCGAGGCCACGGACCGGCCGACCACCTGGCTGCTGTCCGCCCGCACCCGGCCGGCGCTGGTGGCCCAGGCCGACCGGCTGCTCGCCGTCGCGGACACCACGGCCGCGCGCGATGTCGCGTGGTCGTTGGCCACCACCAGGACCACGTTCGCGCACCGCGCCGCCATCGTCGGCGCGGACCGGGACGAACTGCTCGCCGGGTTGCGTGCCCTGCGGGCCGGCGAACCCTCGGCGCTCACCGGGGTCGCGGGCACGGGCCGGCTGGCCTTCCTGTTCCCCGGCCAGGGATCGCAGCGTCCGAACATGGGATTGGCGCTGTACCAGGAGTTCTCGGTGTTCGCGGACGCCTTCGACGAGGTGTGCGCGCAGCTTGATCCCCTGCTGTCCCAGCCGTTGCTGGAGGTGCTGGGCACCGAGGCGATCGACCGGACCGAGTTCACCCAGCCGGCCCTGTTCGCCGTCGAGGTCGCGCTGTTCCGGCTGTTGACGCACTGGGGCCTGCGGCCGGACTACCTGGCCGGCCACTCGATCGGCGAGATCTCGGCCGCGCACGTGGCCGGGGTGCTCGACGTGGCGGACGCGGCCCGGCTGGTCGCCGCGCGCGGGCGACTGATGCAGGCGCTGCCCGCCGGGGGCGCGATGGTCTCGGTGCGCGCCCGCGAGGACGAGGTCATCCCGCTGCTGGCCGGCGTGCCCGGTCCGGTGGACATCGCCGCGATCAACGGCCCCCGCTCGCTGGTGGTCTCCGGGGCGGCCGAGTCCGTGCACGAGATCGCGCGCCGGCTGACCGAAGCCGGCTACCAGACCAAACCCCTGCGGGTCAGTCATGCCTTCCACTCCGGCCTGATGGACCCGATGCTGGCGGAATTCCGCCAGGTACTGGACACCCTGACCTTCTCAAGCCCGAGTATTCCGCTGATCTCCAACCTCACCGGGGAACTCGCCGAGGACACCGAACTCGGCACCGCGGACTACTGGGTCGACCACGTGCGGCG
>CAJCJE010000955.1 GCA_903970565.1 Candidatus Melainabacteria bacterium
CCTTGATTCGTCGGATCTTCACCCGCGCGGGCGGCCGGGGTCAAACCGTCCCAGCCGGCGTGATCGCGTCGACCGGCCAGATCTCGACGCGTTCGCCGCACCGCATACACGCCGAGGACAACACGACCGGCCGGCCGGGAGCCGGCCGCGGCGCGTGTTCCGGACAGGTGAGCAGACCGGCGCCGCACGCGGTGCAGGCCGCGTCCACGGTCAGCGAGACCAGGCCGAACATGCAGGTCGGGGCCGATCGCGACCGTCGGCGAGCGCCACGTCACCGCTGCCAGGTGTAACCACGCGGGGTGACCATCCGGCCGTTGACCATGATGGTCTGCGAGGAGCCGACGACGACCGTGGTGAGCATGTCGACAGCGGCCGGGTCGAACTCCGCCAGTGCCGCACACCACACATGTTGCCCGTCGCGACTGGCCTGCCGGACCCCGCCGACGGGCGTGCTCGCCGGTCGGCGCGCGCGCAGCACGTCCAGGGCCGCGCCGAGTTGCCAGTCGCGGTCGCGGGAGCGCGGGTTGTAGAAGCAGACCACGAAATCACCCTCGGCGGCGGCGGTGATCCGGCGCAGGATGACCTCCCACGGCGTGTGCAGGTCCGACAGGCTGATCAGCGCGTGGTCGTGGCCCAGCGGCGCGCCGAGCAGCGCGGAGGCGGCCAGCGCGGCCGTCACGCCGGGGACGCCGAGGACCTCCACCTCGACCGGGCACTGTTGCAGCGCGGGCGAGGCCATCGCGTACACGCCGGCGTCGCCGGAGCCGATCAGTGCGACCGCGCGGCCCTCGGCGGCGAGTTCCACCGCCTGCCGGGCCCTGGTCTCCTCGGCGCCCAGGGCGCTGGCGTGGATTTCGGTGCCGCCGCGCAGCAGGTGGCGGATCTGGTCGACGTAGGAGTCCAGGCCGACGACGACGGCGGCGCGACGCAGTTCGGCTTCGGCGCGCGGGGTGCGCAGGTCGGCGGCGCCGGGGCCGAGGCCGATCACGGCCAGTCGGCCGCGCGGTCGGATTCTGGCCGCGGCGACGGTCACCTGGTGGGCCTGGTGCGCGGTGCCACCGGATTTGAGTTTGCTCACGACGAGTTCGACCGGTGCTCCCGGGGCCAGTTCGGTCGCGCCGTGCAGGGCTGCGGCCTCGGCGACGCTGGGGGTGCCGACGGCCTCGGCGACGACCACACTCGGATGTGGTACCTCCACTGTGGACAGTGTGTCGGCCGGGTAGGTCAGCAGCGGCAGGTCGTCCTGCCAGTGCCAGAAGGCCCAGTCGGTGACGGCGGCCAGGATGCCGGGCTCGTCGGCCTTGACGTCGACGGTGGCGAAGGCGCGCACCGCGCGTGGGTCGAAGCCCTCCTGGTGTTCCAGCAGCGCCAGCGCCGAGGTGACCGCGTCGGTACCCACCCCGCGCGCCGAGCCGATGCCGACGACGAGGGTGTGCGGCACCAGGCGCAGGATCGGGCCGGCCGGCTCGGTGGCGAGCACCCGGTCGTCGATCAACACTGTCCACTCGGGACTGTCAATGTTCGGGCCGATGTTGTTCGGTAGCGCGGGAAGCGGGAAGCCCAGCGGGTTCACCAGGCGGATCGGCGCACCGTCCAGCAGCGCGACCCCGCAGGCGGCGAGGTCGCCGTCGACGGTCGCGTCGAGCAGCGCGACCAGTTCGTCCAGCGGGGTGGTGCCGGTGGCGTCGGAGGCGGTGGTGATCACCGGGGTCGCGCCGAGCAGTCCGGCGACCCGCTCGGCCAACTCGTTGGCGCCGCCACCGTGCCCGCCGGCCAGTGCGACGGCGAAGGTGCGCGCCTCGTCGACGCAGACGACCCCGGGATCGGTGGCCTTGTCCGCCAACAGCGGCGCGATCAGCCGGACGGTGGCGCCGGTGGCCAGGAAGAACACCGCGGCGTCCAGTTCGGGCCAGCGCTGCTCCAGTGACTGCCGAAGCGGCCCCTCGACGACGACGGCATCCGCGCCGAGGCCGGCGGCCAACTCGGTGGCCGCGCGCCTACCCGCCGCGGTCACCGCGAACAAACCGATCATTCCTTGATACCCCACAACAACAGGACCGGGTTGGTCGCTTCGAGGCGGCTCGCGCCGCCGGGCAGGTCGACGAGCCGGGCCGCGTTGATCTGCGTGCCGTGCACGTCATAGCCGGCCCAGCGCAGATTGTCGCGGGCCGGGGCCATCCGGTCGATCGCGGCCAGCGCGACCACGATCCGTTCGGCGCCGATCTCCGCGCAGGCGCGGACCACGTTCGGCCCGCCGCCGCCGACGAAGATCGCGTCCGGTTCGGGCAGTCCAGCCAGCGCTTCCGGTGCTCCGCCGTCGACCAGGCGCACGTCCACGCCGTGCCGGGCGGCGTTCGCGACCACGCGCACGCCCTGGCCGGCGTCGCGTTCGACGGCGATCACGGCCGAGCCGAGCCGGGCGCACTCCACGCCGACCGCACCGGAACCGGCGCCGACGTCCCAGACCAGGGTGCCGGGGCGCGGGGCGAGCCGGGCCAGCGCGACGGCGCGCACCTCGGCCTTGGTCACCATGCCGTCCCGGTGCGCGAAGTCCTCCTCCGGCAACGCCCAGCCGCCGACCGGGACCGTGGTGCCGCCGGCATACCAGCCGCGATCGGGCACCTCGCCGGCATCGGCCAGGCACAGCAGCACGTTCGGTTCGCGCCACGACTGCCGGGCGGCCTGGGTCGCGTCGATCATGGTCAGTTTCTCGTCCGGGCCACCGAGATCCTCGGCAACGGCGAGGGTGCGCCGCCAGCCGGCCAGTCCGGCCCCGATCTCGGCCGGTCCGGCTCCCGGACCGGTCAGCACCGCGACCGCCGGACGGGCCCGGCAGACGTTCAGCGCCGGCCGTAACGCGCGGCCGTGCGCGCTGACCACGGCCAGGTCGTCCCAGGGCCGACCGACGAGCGCGGCCAGCCGCTGCACGCTGGACAGGGCCGGCCGGACGGTCACGTCGAGGCCGGCTTCGCGCAGGGCACGCAGTACCCCGAAATAGCCGGGATCACCGGAGGCCAGTACGACGGCGCTGTCGCTGCCGTGCGCGCGCAGTTGCGCCAGGGCCGGCTCCAGTGGGCCCAGCTCGATGGTGCGTGCCGCGTTCGGGGCGTGCGCGGTCAGGTGCCGGCGCGCGCCGACGACCAGGGTGGCCTGCGCCAGCGCCGCGTCGCTGCCGGGTGGCAGGCCGGCGCCGTCGACCCCGATCACGGTGACCGTCATTCGCGCTCGCCTCCGGTTGGGTAGCTCGGTGCTCGACCGACGGCTGGTGTTCACCCGGCCGATGCGGTCGCGCGTCGGCTGACGCGCGTTCGGTCAGCCGGGCCGACCCAAACTAACCCACTCGGGTTCGGTCGCGGCCACCACCGCGTCGGCGGTGAACTCGACCATCGCCACCCGTGCCGGGAGCGCCACGCCCTGTTCGGCAGCGAATCGGGTCAGTACGCCCGCGACCCGGCGACAGAGTCGTCGCCGCACTCGCGCGGCAGGTCGGCCTGTTCCCAGACCTCGTAGGCGCGCCGCGCCGTCGGTGAAACCTCCACTTCGGACACATCAGCCACGCTGCTTCGGCCGGACCTTCGCGGTGCGCGGCAGGTCCGGCTTGCGGGGTTCGGCCGGACCTGCCGGCCCGCTCACCTCGGTCTGCTCATGACTGAAGGCGACTCATGACCGAGGGCCACTCATGACCGAGGGCCACTTATGACCGAGGGCCACTTATGGCTGAGGGCCACTTATGACAGAGGGCGGCTCATTCGTCCTTGCCGCCGGAACCGCCGCTTCGCCGGTTCTGGGTGGTGCCCTTCCCCGCCGGTTTGCGACCGGTCTGCTTGCGCGGCGCGCCGGATCGACCCGCGGATTTCGCGCCGGCCTTCGCGGCGGCGGAGGCCGTGTTCGCCGTCGACCGGGTGTTCTGGCGGGAGGTCGAGGGCTCCGGCGCGGCCGGCGTGGACGGTTCGGGTTGGGCCGGGGACAGCGGCTGCGGCGCGGCCGGCGGCAGGGGCTCGGGCACACCGGGCTGCGGTGGTTGCGGCGCTCCCGGCTGGTTGGGCTCGGGACTGGTCGGCTGGTTCGGCGGCGGGCTGGTCGGTTCCGGGGCCGGGGGCACCGGTTCGGCCGGCACGCCGGCCGTCACCACGGGCGCTGCGTCGGCAGCGGGGGCGGCGGACTGCTCGTCCAGGGCGAGGGTGCCCTGGTTCGGCCCGGAACTCGACGCGCGGGCCTCGCCGGCCGGGCGGGTCCGGGAGTTGGACCGGCCTGCGGACCGGGCGGTTTCCTGCAAGCCACGCACCGCCGACCAGGCCGCCGCCGAGGCCGGCTGGCTGGCGCCGGCAAGCTGTTCGGCGTCCGGCCGCTCGGTGCGCTTCTGCGTCGGGCTCCAGCCGTTGGCCACCCGCGCGGCGACCCAGCCGCTGCGGCTGGTGTGCAGCGGCCAGCCGGCGCGGCCTCGGCTGCTGGCCTCGGTACCGCCCTCGGCCTCGATCGGTTCGCTCGGCACCAGTTCGGAGCGGCCGGAGCGCAAAGCGCGGCGGGCAGCCGGTTCGGCCTTGCGGTAGGTGTGGAAGTGCCCGGCGTTGTACAGATGCGAGCGGGTACCTCCGCCGCGCAGTGCCTTGCCGACCAGAAACAGCGTATGCCGCCACAGTTTGTGCTCTTTGACCTGCGCGACCAGCTCACCGATGGTGGTGTGCAGGATCAGCTCGTCCGGCCAGGTCGCCTTGTAGGCCACCACCACCGGGGTGTCCTCGGCGTAGCCGCCGGCCAGCAGCTCCTCGACCAGCTGCCCGCTGCGCGCGGCGGAGAGGAAGATCGCCATCGTGGTGCCGTGCCGGGCGAACTCGCGGATCTGTTCGCCGTCGGGCATCGGCGTCTTGCCGCCCTCCAGGCGGGTCAGGATGACCGACTGGGAGACCTCCGGGATGGTCAGCTCGCGGCCGATCACGGCGGCGGCGGCGGAGAACGCGGACACGCCGGGCACGATCTCCACCTCGATGCCCAACCGCTGACAGGCGTCGTACTGCTCCTGCACCGCGCCCCACAGCGACGGGTCGCCGGAGTGCACCCTGGCCACCCGCTTGTGCTCGCGCATGGCCCGCCGGTAGATCTCCAGCACGTCCTCGTGGGTGATCAACGAGGAGTCGATGATCTCGGCCTCGGAACGGGCGTGCTCGCGGATGCAGTCCGCGTCGACCAGGCTGGCCGCCCACACCACGATGTCGGCCTCGGCGATCCGCCGCGCGCCGCGCAGCGTGATCAGGTCGGCGGCGCCGGGTCCGGCACCGATGAACGAGACCCGTCCCAGGTTCACAGTTGAGCCCCTCTCCCACCGCGCGGCGCAACGACGACCACCGTCGACAGGTACGGCGCGTCGCCGGCCGTCCGGCCGGCACCGTCCACCGTGCTTGCGGTGTGTTCGTCAGTTCCGGTCACGGAAGCCGGTTCCGCTATGTCTACTTCGGACAGTGGCAGCACCCGTGCGTCCCGCGTGCCGAGATGTTCGGCGTACACCGCGCGGTCCAGTGCCCCGGACCTCGTGATGACGTCGCGCAATGCGCCGAGTCTGCGCCCGCCCTTGTAGATGACGACCGTACCGCCTCGCTCGATCTGCTGCGCCACGGCGGTGACGTTGCGCGTCACCGGCAGTACCGTCAGTGGCTCGGCGCCTTCCACCAGCGTGATCCCGGCCGCACTCGCCGCCGCCTGCATCGCGGTGATCCCCGGCACGGTGCGGATATCGGCCTCGGGCAGGAGTTCGTGGACGGTCGCGGCCAGGTAGCC
>CAJCJE010000956.1 GCA_903970565.1 Candidatus Melainabacteria bacterium
ACGGGTCGACGGGTCCGCCCAGTGCAGGTCCTCGACGATCAGCACCACGCAGTGTCCCGGCCGGTCCGACGGATTCCGCGCCTCGGCGGTGGATGCCGCGCTGCCACCGGATTCGCCGGCGAGTTCGCCGAGCAGGTTGACCAGGGCGTCGAAAAGCTGGAGCTGGGCGAGATCGCGCTCGGTCACGCCGACATGCCGGTCGGGCGGCGGCGAGGCGTTCATCGGCTCCTGGCGGGCGGGCATCACCGAACCCGGCAGCAACCGGCCCAGAGCCGGACGCGCGGCGACCGCGGCCGGATCGATGCGTTGCAGTTGGGCGATCACCTCGGCGAAGGGCAGGTACGGCAGACCGGTCTCGCCGACATCCAGACACCGGCCGGAGAGGACCAGCGCGCCCTGCGCGGTCGCGTAACCCGCCATCTCGTCGAGCAGCCGCGACTTTCCGACGCCGGCGTCCCCACTGAGCACGACCGCGCTGGCGGTGCCGGCATCGGCACGAGCCAGCGCGGCGCGTAGTTGAGCCATCTCGGTAGTTCGGGCTACCAGAGGTATTCCAGATCCGAGTCGCGGCACAAGGTCCATTGTGGCGCAGTCTCAGTCCGATTGACCGCGATGCAGCAGTTTGCGCAACGTGCCGGCGCGGTGCCCGACGCGGGTGCGTCCCGCCCGAGTGATGCCGGCCATCCTGCGCAGTTCGGCCCTGCGGTAGTCGACCTCGGCCCGGACTCCGTCCTCGCTCCACGGTGTCATGTCACTGTTTCCTTCTCGTTTGTTCTGGCGACGAGAGTGACAGTGCCGTTGAGGGTGCGGGGCCGGCATCGGACGACCACGCAGTGCTGGCCGAAAAGAACCCCTTACCCCGCGGCGGGAACCGCCCTGTCCGGGGTAAGGGGCCTGAGACGGCCTGAGGCCGCAGTACTTGTCCATCGCCACTTGTCCATCGCCGGTTGCGACTTCCATCGCCGGTCGCGGTGGACGGCGGGCGTCAGCAGTCGGCGGAGCGGTCGCTCGCCTGGTCGATGAACCTCGTCCACTGGGCCGAGGAGAACTCCAGCCGGGGGCCGGCGGGATTCTTCGAATCGCGTACCGCGGCGTGCTTGTGGATCATCGCGATCTCGACGCAGTCGTTTCCGCCGCCGCTGTGGCTGCTTTTGCGCCACAGCCCAACGTTGCGCTCAGAAACGGTCACATTCAGTCCCCTCTCCGAACTAGATTTCCAGAGCATACCTGCTGGCAGCCTCATTGATCCTCTCCAGTGTCGCGTCCGGACCGAGGGCCATCGCCCGTAGATGATCGAACTTCAGCGTGTACCGGAGAATTTCCGGTGGCTCCTCGAGATAGACGCCGGTGCTGGTGTTCTCCACGTACACGACGTCCGGATCGGCCTGTTCGGGAAAGCCCAGAATGAGGAACGGACCCTCCATACCGGCGTGCGCGCCGGATGCGAACGGGACGATCTGCAACGTCACATGTGGATACAGGACCAGTTCGGCCAGTCGCCGCATCTGTAGGTGCATGACCCTGGGGCCGCCGACCGGGCGGCACAGCACCGCCTCGTCGATGACCGCCCAGTACTGCGGCGGGTCGACCTCGGCGAGCAGCTTCTGGCGGGTCTGCCGGCCATCCACCCGGCGGTCCAGTTCCGCGCTGCTGATGTCCGGGCGCGCGGCCCTGGTCACCTCACGGGTGTAGTCCGGGATCTGGAGCAGTCCGGGCACCAGCAGGGCCTGGTAGGTGCGCAGGGTGGCCGCCTCGGCCTCCAACCCGACGAAGGCGCCGGTGAAGACCTCGCTGTAGTTGTGCCACCAACCCTTCCTGCGGGCCTCCCTGGACAGCTGGACCAGTTCCTCCAGCTCGTCGGTGTCGACGCCGTAGAGCTCCAGCATGTCGCGGACATCCCTCGGGGTGACCCCGACATGACCGGTCTCGATCCTGCTGATCTTCGAAGCGGAGCATTCCAGCTTCTCGCCGACCTCGTCGATGGTCAGGTCGGCGAGGTCGCGAAGGCGCCGCAGCTCGCTGGCAAGCCGGCGGCGGCGCACGGTCGGGCTGTGGCTTCTGGCCATTGGCATTCATCTCCACGGACCTGAGGTGACGCGGCTGAAGCGACGATCTCGTCACCCGCGTCTGGCGCACAGTCTGTTCGGCACGCCGGCCGTACGCCAAGAAACGTCATCCATTCGTGTAGTGCAACTTGCAGATTTCCGTTTACCGTCGCAGTCTGTTCAGCGCGGCAAGCGAAACCGTAGACGCCGACAACCGGAGGTGGGGGCTGACGATGCCTGAATTGGTGCGACAAGCAGCGCAAACCTTACCTCCGGTCAGATCAGTACCGGTGACACCGGGTAGTCCAATTCGTCCTGAACCGGATGCCAGCGCAGGGAACGTGGTGGAGTCCGGCAGGCCGAGCGGACCGCACACCGTCACCCGTGACAGCGAGCTGGGGGCGTGACCGTGGTGGCCACTTCTTTATTCGGCCAACTTGACCGCTCCCTGCACGACCATTTGGGGGACCTGGTTCGGCAAGCGGAACTCGGGGACGACCCCACCGCGCTCGATCTGGCCAGGACCGAGTTACCCAAGATGGTCGCCGCCCTGCGTTCGCTACTCGACGAACACAGCCCGGACGAGCACGGCCGCTGCCCCACCTGCCGTAGCCGGCGCTTCAGCCGGCGACTGCCCTCGCCCTGCCGGGCGTATCTCACCGCGCACCTGTGCCTGGTGATCGCCCAGGACGCACACCCCAGGGCCCGGCACGTCCGCGCGGCAGGCTGACCTTCCCCGGTCGCTTCCTCCCGGCTGACACGCGTTGCCTCTTCCCGGCTGACACAGGTTGCTTCTTCCCGGCTGACCGGCCAGGGGCACATCGCGGCATTCCCGGCTGCATCCCCGGCCCACGAACCCGGCCCCACGAACCCGGCCTCATGAACTCCCCAGACGAGCCCAGGGCCTCCCCTGGGTTCTCACCGGACGACGCGACTTCCCGACGCCTCCCCCACCGCGTCGCCCGGTCCGCTCGCGACGGGATCACGATGTCCCCCCGACAGCCACGATCCCGTCGCGAGCCCTCCCCGTCCGGTGAGGTGCCGCGCCCTGCCGGTTTCTCTCGCCCCTCTCGCCTCGATCAACTCCAGGCCCCAGTACCCTCGGCGTGGCAACCGGCCCGATTCGACTCGTGGCCGCCACAAGCCTGGTGTGTGTCGAGCGAGAGAGAGCCGATGTCCGTCGCCCTGACGTATCCGGAAGCAATCGTGATCGGCTTCCTGCAGGGAGTCAGCGAGCTGTTCCCGGTGTCCAGCCTCGGCCACAGTGCGATCATCCCGGCGCTGATCGGCGGTTCCTGGGCCAGGGACCTCAGTCTCACCACGCCCGGCTCGCCGTACCTGGACACCCTGGTCCTGATGCACGTGGCGACCGCGGCGGCGATGGTGATCTTCTTCTGGAAGGACTGGGTCCGCATCATCGGCGGCCTGGTCAGCGTCATCCGGCACCGCGGCATCGAAACCGATGACGAGCGCCTGGCCATCCTGCTGGTCATCGGCACCATCCCGGTCGGCATCGCCGGGCTGATTCTGGCCAAACCACTCCAGGAATATCTGGGCAAGCCGATCCCGGCCGCGGCCTTCCTGGCCATCAACGGCGCGGTGCTGTTCGCGGTGGAGAAGATCCAGGCCAACCGCAAGGACGACGAGGAGTTCCGGCAGGCGCTGCGCGGCGGGGACACCTCGATGGACGACACCCTGATGATCCCGAGGGTCTCGGCCAACGCGGAGACGATGCCGCTGTCCGCGCTCACCTCAGAACGGCTCAGCGACGCCCGGCTGGCCAAACTCAGCTACCGCGAGGTCCTGGCGATCGGCGCCGCGCAGATCTTCGCGCTGCTGCCCGGCATCAGCCGCTCCGGCAGCACCATCGTCGGGGGTCTGCTGCGCGGCCTCAAGCACGAGGACGCGGCCCGGTTCGCCTTCCTGCTGGCCACTCCGGTGATCCTGGCGGCCGGCATCTTCAAGGTGCCGGAACTGCTGTCGCCGGCCATGCGCGGTTTCCTCGGGCCGGCCGTGGCCGGCAGCGTGATCGCCGGCATCGCCGCCTACTTCTCGCTGCGTTTCCTGGTGAAGTACTTCGAAACCCGCACCCTGACCCCGTTCGCCATCTACTGCGCGGTCGCCGGCGTCGGCTGCCTGCTCTACTTCACCATCGCCGGAATCTGAGCAGCAGCGGCGTGGGGAGCGGCTTCTCGGGTGCCACGGTCATAGCCAACACCGTGGGGACCGGATCTGACAATCCCGGCAAACCAACTCAGGCGCGCGCGGCGGCCTCGGCTTCCTCGCGGAGGCGGGTTTCGCGCTTCTCGGCCTGCCAGCCGTCCTCATTCTTGCCCAGCCGCCAGTAGCCGGAGATGGACAGCAGTTCGCGCGCGATCCCGCGCTCCTTGCCGAGGTAGCCGCGCAGGTCCGCGACGAACCCGGCCTCGCCGTGCACGAAGGCCTGCACCGTGCCGGGCAGGAATTCCAGTGCACGGACGGCGGCGACCAGGTCGGCGCCGGAGTCACCGTGCAGCCAGGTGATCTCCAGGTCGGCGGCGGTGTCGAACTTCTGCTCCTCGGCCTCGCCGTGGACCAGGAGCAACGCCCGTGCCGGCACCCCGGCCGGCAGGGCCTCGATCGCGGAGCCGATCGCCGGCAGCGCGCTCTCGTCCCCGACCAGCAGGTGCCAGTCCGCCTCGGCGCTGGGCGCGTAGGCGCCGCTGGGGCCCATCAGGTTCAGCGGGTCGCCGGGCTTCGCGTTGGCCGCCCACGGTCCGGCGTAGCCCTCGGCGCCGTGGTAGACGAAGTCGATGGTCAGCTCCCGCGCGACCGGATCGCAGCGGCGGACGGTGTAGGTCCGCGTGGTCGGCCACTGCTCGCGCGGGAAGTCGCGACGGATCGCCTCGGCGTCGTAGGGCTCCGGGTAGGTCACCCCCGGCTGGCCGAACAGCAGTTTGACGTAGCGGTCGGTGAAGTCGTTGTTGACGATGGTGGCGAAGCCCTCGCCGCCGAGCACGACGCGGATCATGTGCGGGCTCAGCCGTTCGGTGCGCTGCACCAGCAGATGGTGGACGGGGCGCTTGCGCGGCGCGGGACGATCAGCCATCGGAACTCCTCCTCGCGACGAGCGCGACCAACACGGACACAACCAACATAAGCAAGGCTACCCTAACCAGGCACTTAAACAACGGCATCGGTCAAGGATGGCCCGGCCAGCGCGCGGCCGTGGGCCGTCCGGCGCGCGGCCCCGGTCAGGACACGACGCGCAGCAGACCCTCCTGCACGACGGTCGCGACATGCGTGCCGTCCTCGGCGAAGAACCGGCCGGTGGCCAGGCCACGCGCGCCGGAGGCACTGGGCGAGGTGCAGTCATAGAGGAACCACTGGTCGGCCCGGAACGGGCGGTGGAACCACAGCGCGTGGTCCAGGCTGGCGCCGATCACGTTGTCGGTCCCCCAGTACAGGCCATGCCGAGCCAGGACCGAGTCCAGCAGCGTCATGTCCGAGGCGTAGGTCAGCACGCAGACGTGCAGCAGTTGATCGTCGGGCAACGTGCCGTCCGCGCGCATCCACACCTGGCTGCGCGCCTCGGCCGGCCCGTGTTCGCGGGAGACCCACGGCGGTTCGGTCACGTAGCGGACGTCGATCGGCCGGGGCCGGATGGCGGAGTTGTTGCCGAGTTTGTCGCCCAGTTCGGCCATGCGCTCGCCGAGGGTCGGCAGGCTCTCCGGGGCCGGCACGTCCGGGATGACCTCGGAGTGGTCAATGCCCGGCTCGTCGATCTGGAAGGATGCCGACAGCGAGAAGATCGCCTTGCCGCGCTGGACGGCCAGCACCCGGCGGGTGGTGAAGGACCGGCCGTCGCGGGTGCGGTCGACCTCGTAGACGATCGGGATACTCGGGTCGCCGCCCCGGATGAAGTAGGCGTGCAGCGAGTGCA
>CAJCJE010000957.1 GCA_903970565.1 Candidatus Melainabacteria bacterium
CGTCCCAGGCGACCGCCTGGTCGGCGGCACCCTGGACGCCGAGGTTGTCGAGCGAGATCAGGGCGCGACCGGCGCCCCCGGGCCCTTCGATAATCCGGCCGATCAGCCCGGCCGTGAACACGTCGCCAGGCCGCACGAAGCGCGGCAGCGAGGGTTGCGCGACGATCGGCTGGCGGACCTTGAGCTGGCCGGTGCCGGCGCCGAAACGGTCGGGGCCGCTCACCGCTTCGGCGCGCAACATGAATATGGTCAGCGTGTCGGGCAGTTTGACGTGGATGCGGGCGGTGCCGTCGGGGCCGACTTTCACCCGCGGCTGATAGAGCGGGACCGGGGTGAAGTTCTTGCGGACGGAGATGTTCTCCATGCCGAAATCGCCGGCCTCGTCGCCGCCCGGCGCCTCGGCGAGCGGGATCACGCCGAACGCCATGTTGCGGGTATCGCGCGCGACCATGCGGGCAGGGCGGTCGACCAGGAAGTCGGGCAGCGGGTCGAGTGGCGCTTCCTTGGCCAGCGCCAGGACGGCCTGGTCGACCATCCACACCGTAGCCTCGCCCGCGACCGGGTGCCCGGCGGAATCGGCCAGGTGCAGGACGAGGTCGATCTCCTGGGCCGGGCGGGCCTGGGCCGGGGCGTCGAAGCTGACGCGAAGGCGGTTCTCGACCGGGCTGACCGCGATGGCGGTGGTGGCGGCTAACGTCACCGGTTTGCCCTGGTCGAACGGGGCGGCCGGGTTGATCGGGCCGGGGAGACGGCCGCGCATCAGCAGCATGTGGACGATCAGCTTGGGAGCCTGGGCCTTGCGGATCGGCACGGCATAGCGGCCGAAGCCGTTGACGATGTCGACCCAATCGTAGCGGAACCGCCCTTCCGGCTCCTCGACCACGGCCAGCGCGCGGCCGGTCTGGAACGGGCTCTGGACCAGCAGCGTCGCCGTCTCGCCCGGGACGTAGCGATCCTTGTCGGTCGAGAGCGTCACGGTCTGCGAGGGCGGCGCCTGCCAGGTCACGGGCGTGTCGCCGGCCATGAACAGGTCGACTTTGACGGTCTGGGTGCGGCCGACCCGGTCTTGGGCCGAGACCTCGACGACGTAGACCCCGGCTTCGCTGGCGCCGAAATGCACGGGGACCGGGTCATCGGCGCTGGTGATGCGGCGCTCGGCGACCAAGTCGTCGATCACCTCGGTCTGGTATTTGGCCGAGCCCTGCGCGAAGTCGCTCGCCTGCAGCATGGCGTTCCACTGGCGGTGGATCAGCTTGACGGTCAGGGCCAGGTCCTTGACCGCGTGGCCCTCGCCGTCGAGCGCGATCACCTCCGGGTCGATGGCGCCGAGGCCGGGCTGGTAGCGGGCCTGTTTGACGCCGAGGACGAAGGGTGGGAGCGCGGTGATACGCTGCGTGCTGCGGACCTGCAGGTCGTCGTCGCCAGTGACGGTGGCCTCGACCAAATAGGTGCGCGGCTGCGCGGTCGGCTCGATCGTCGGGTCGAGCGTCAATTGCGCGGCGCCGCCGGCGTCGGTCTTGGCCTCGCGGTTCAGCACCGGCGTGGTGCGGAAGCTGCCGTCGCCGGAGAAGCGGCTGTCGGAGCTGAACAGGAAGCCGTCGCGGCCCGGTGGCGTCCAGACGAAGGGGAACTGGGTGACGCGCCAGGTGACCGGGCGGTCGGAGAGTAGGCCGCCGGCGAAGAAGCGGGCCAGCATGTCGACCGAGAACGGCCGGTCGAGGGGCACGGTGGCGGGAGCCGCCAGCACGGCCTCGAAGGTCGGGAGACGGTAGGCCTCCTTCTTGACGGTTACGCCGCCGCAGGACTGGCCTTTGGCCGGCTGGTAGGTGATCGCGTAGTCGCCGGTCGCGTCGGTCTTTGCGTCGAAGCGGACATGGAAGCCGCCGACCTCGTCGAGCGTCACCGGCAGGCGCCATTCCTGCTCGCCGGGTCCGGTGACCAGCACCTCGCCGGCGCCGGCCGCAAATGCGAGCGTGCCCGCTTGCGCGCGGCGGATCATGCCGGCGATCAGCACGGGCTCCTCGGGCCGGTAGATCGGCCGCTCGGTATAGACGTGGCAGAGCAGTTGCGGCTTGGGCTGGCGGTCGGCGATCGGAGAGACGGTCCAGCCGAGCCAGGCGGCCGCCGGCTTGCTCCAGCCTCCGTTGGCGTATTGCTGCGGACCACTCCGCGTGTCGAGCACGAGCGTGTCGTCGGCCTTGGTGACGGCAATGCGGCGCAGACTCGCCTCGTCGCCGTCGCGCCCCTTGGCGATCGGGGCGACCATCGTCCAGAGGCCGGCCGCGTCGGTCGTGCCTTGGGCGAGCGTCGTGAACGCGCCGTCGCGCACGCCCTGCAGCCGGATCTCCGCACCCGGAACCGGCTTGGCAGACGACAGCGACGTCACCGCGAATCGCACCCGGTCGGTGTCCTCGACGGTGGTGACGACCAGGTCGGTGACCTGCACCCGCGCCCAGTGCCGCAACACGCCATCGACGGCGCGCATCCCGACCAGATAGGCGCCGGGCGCGTCGGGGCCGGCGATCCGGGCGAAGACCGGCTTCAGGTCGAAACCGAATTTCGTGTCGAGCCCGCCACGCTTGATCGGCAGCGCGAGCAAGTCGCTGGCCGAGGGCGAGCCGAGGGCGCCGATGCGGGCGGCGATCTCGTCGCCGGAGATCGGCGCGGCTTCCTGGTAGTGTTCGGGCTCGTTGCCGGGGAGCGGCGGGGGGCGGGCATCGTTGGTGGCG
>CAJCJE010000958.1 GCA_903970565.1 Candidatus Melainabacteria bacterium
ACGTGCGAACCGAGCCCCGGCAGCAACCCGTGCACGACGACCTCGACCACCCCGCCGAGGGTGTCCCCCTCCTTGCGGGCGGCGTCGACCTCGGCGACCATCGCCTCGGTGGTCGTCTGGTCGAGAGCGCGCACCGGACTGGCGTCGATCAGGTCCAGGTCCTTGGGTCCTGGCAGCGCGTGCTGTGTGGCCCGGACCGAACCGAGTTCCACGACATGGCTGAGCACCTCGGCGTCGAGTACCTGACGCAGGAACGCCTTGGCCACGGTGCCGAGCGCGGTGCGCGCCGCGGTCTCCCGCGCACTCGCCCGCTCCAGCACCGGCCGCGCGTCGTCGAAGCCGTACTTGAGCATCCCCGGCAGGTCGGCATGACCGGGCCGAGGACGGGTCAGCGGCGCGTTGCGGCTCAGGCCATCGAGTTCGTCGGCCTCCACCGGGTCAGCCGACATGACCTTCTCCCACTTCGGCCACTCGGTGTTGCCGACCCGCAGCGCGATCGGTCCGCCCATCGTGCGGCCGTGCCGAACGCCGCCAAGAAACTCCAGCTCGTCAGCCTCGAACTTCATCCGGGCGCCCCGGCCGTAGCCGAGCCGGCGACGGGCCAGTTGGGCGACCACGTCGTGTGTGGTGACCTCGACATCGGCAACCATCCCCTCCAGGACGGCTACCAGGGCCGGGCCATGAGACTCCCCTGCGGTTATCCAGCGCAACACCTCCGAATCTTCCCACGTCGGCCAAGTACCGATCGAGTGCGTCCCGTTTGCCGCGACCGACTCCGCGCGCCGGAGTTCCACACGAGACTCCGCGCGTCGGGCACCGCGCGCTCGGCCGGACGAACTCCGTGCGCCTGGTGGCATTCAGATCGACACCACTCCTGTCTCCGGTCAGTTGTCGTGTGTCGTAACGGTCGGCCGTCATCCGGTTCTGCGGCAGCGGTCGGCTGTCATCCGGTCTGCGGCGGCGAGCAGCTGTCATCCGGGCCTGGGATAGCGGTCGGCCGTCATCCAGGTCTGCGCACCGGTCGGCTGTCGCTCGGGTCAGCCATCCAGGTCGGCGCGGCCGGTGTCGTTTGCGGTTATCGCGACATGGCCAGCCCTCCGGTCAGCGCGGAGCCGGGGAAGGTGGCCACCAGCCAGGTCGCCGCAAGCAGGCCGGGGCCGTGCGGCGCGCTGCGCCGCAGCAGCGGCATCCGGTTGCCGGGTGGCCGAACCACTGGTCGTGACCGCGCCTCGCTGGCCGACTCCCGGTCCCTCCCGGCTACTCGCGCGGTGTCAGCGACCGGGGGCTCGACATCGCGCACCCGGACGGCCGCACCGAACTGGTAGGCGCCTGACACCCGGCGGCCGGCGAGGGCCTGGCCGGTTGTCGGATGCGTGCCCAATGGGGACAGGGCAAGCGCGAGCGTGATCACGGCGGCGAGGATCGCGGTGGTCAGGACCGCGCCGGGACCGAGGGCGCCCAGCACCGCACCGAGACTGCCGGCGAGCTTCACGTCCCCGCCGCCGAGTGCGCGCGGGGCCCAGAGCCGGACCGCGAGGTGCGCGCCGCCGAACAGCAGGGCGCCGAGTAGAGCGTCCCGGCCGACGTCGTGATCCGGACCGAGACAGGCCGCGCCGAGCAGGGCGGTGCCGAGGATCGGATAGGCGGCGTAGGTCACTGCGTCGGGCAGGCGGCGCACGGTGAGATCGACGGCGGCCAGCGGCACCGCGAACCAGCCGAGTAACAACGGCACCGCCAGCCACCACGCGGGCAAGGCGCCGGCGACCAGTCGCCAGCCCAGCACGCCGGAGAGCAGGCCGGTGGCCAGTTCGCAGCCGGGTGGCCGCACCAGCGCACCACGGCGCAGCCGACCAAGCAGTCGACGACCGAGGGCGCCGACGACCGCTCCGATGACGAAGAACCCCATGACGACAAGGAATCCACAACTGTTCATGTCGACCACGATGCACAACCGAGCGCCGGAACGCACGGCAATAAGGTCGTTTCCCGGCGCGTCGTCCCTTCCGGGAGATCCGTGTCGTCCCTTCCGGTAGGTCCACCCCCGAATTCGCCCGAATCCGGCGCGTTATCCGACCGCCGAGGCACGGGTCGCACCGGCCGCACCGGCCACCGGGGGGAGCCTCGACAGCGCGGGACCAGTGGGGCGAATCGGCCGGACAACCGGTCAGAATCGACAGAAGCCACTGATGGAGCCTTGACACTCGGCCGGGTGAGCGAGCATTCTCCGTCAACCAACTGGTCTAGACCAGAACGTACCAATGACCGGACCGACGCCGAGGCGTATCGGCTGGTCAGCCGTTGATGGAGGAACCGTGCGCAACGAGGCGGCACACCGTGAGCACGCCGCATCACCCGTACTGGACGCCGCCCGCATCGTCGACGGCCCCAAACCGAAACACGTTCAGCTTCGCGAGATCCTGCGGCAGCTGATCGAGCGGGAACTGCCGCCCGGCGCGCCGATCCCCTCCGAGCGCGACCTCGCCGAACGCTACGGCGTTTCCCGGCTCACCGTACGCTCGGCGGTGGCCCGGCTGGTCAGTGACGGCCTGCTGACCACGGTGCGGGGCAAGGGCACGTACACGATTCAGCGGCGGATGGAACTACAGCTCTACCTGATGTCCTTCACTTCCGACATGCGCAGGCGCGGGCTCTCGCCGAGTACCGAGGTGCTGGGCGCCGCGCAGGAGGTGCCGCCGCCGGCCACCGCGAGCGCCCTGGGCCTACGCCCGAGGGAAGCGGCCTACCGGCTGTTTCGCCTGCGCAGGGCCGATGGCACGCCGCTGGCGGTCGAGCGCGGCTGGTACCACCGAGGCCTGCTGCCCGGCCTGCTGGACCTGGACCTGACCGAGTCGCTGTACACCCAGTTGGCCAAGCGGCACGGCGTGGTGTTCGACCACGCGACGCAGACGGTCTGGTCGGAGGCGGCGGACCGGTCGACCGCGCGGCTGCTGGGTATCCGGACCGGGACTCCGCTGCTGGTGTTCCGGCGGATCTCCTCCCGGCACGGCCAACCGGTCGAGGACATGACCTCCTGGTACCGGGGCGACCACTACGAGGTCACCATGCAACTGCACCGGGACGGCCCCGAGCCGGAAGTCATGCCGGGGTCGGTGCCACAGCCGACGTCGGGAGACATCCGGTGAATGCGGCAGCTGCCCGAGGAACGACCGGGTGGCCCGCCGCGCGAACATGTACCGAGTAGCACGAGAACGACCAGGGAAAGCAGGGAGCAACTCATGCCGGAACGACGAGTGACGGTCGGCAGCAAGGTCGGCCTGCACGCCCGGCCGGCGGCCGTTGTCGCCAAGGCCGCCGCCGCAGCGCCGGTGGCGATCACCATCCGCAAGAACGACGGCGCACCGGTCAAGGCCTCCAGCGTGCTCAACCTGATGACGCTCGGCGCGATGCACGGCGACGAGGTGGTGCTCGCCGCCGAGGGTGACGGCGCGGACGCGGCGCTGGACGCGCTGGCCGAACTGGTGGTCAGGGATCTGGACGAGAAGTAGCTCTCGGCTCTGGCCGGATGCCGACGCGACCAGCCGCGCGGTAGATCCTTCGGCAGCAGGCAGCTTCTCCAGGCCCGGGACGTGGCCGGCGGTACCCCCGACCCGGCGGCCACGTCCCGTTCCCGGTGTCAGCCCGCCGATTGTTCGGCACGCGCGAGGATCTCCTCGATGACCCCGGTCTTGGCGTCGGCGTAGTTCTGCACGTACTTCCACCGCCGACGGGCCAGGTCCCGCTTGGTGTTCAGATACAGCTCGCGATCGGAGTCGTTGGCCCGCAACCAGTCCCGGAAGACCAGATGCCGGCGGATCTCCGGACTGGTCGGCGGGTGCACGTGCAGGTTGATATCGGTGTCGGGGCCCTTGAACAGCCGGTGGTCGTACCAGTCGGGCTCGCGGATGCGCAGCAGGTAGCCGGCGGCCTCCAGATCGGGCACGTAGCTCGGCTCGTCGGCGGGGTCGGCCAGGACGAGCAGCATGTCGATGATCGGTTTCGCGGGCAGGCCGGGGACCGAGGTCGACCCGA
>CAJCJE010000959.1 GCA_903970565.1 Candidatus Melainabacteria bacterium
CCGGGTCGACCTCGACCCGGACGCCGAACCCGCCGGCACCGTGCGGGTGGCCGGGTTCGCCACCGCGATCCGGGAATCGCTGCTGCCGATCGTCGCCGATCTCGCGGCGACCCATCCCCTGGTCCGGTTGCTCATCCACGAGTACGAACCGGCCGAGGCGTTCGCGCGGCTGGCCGCCGACGGCGTGGATCTCGCGCTCACCTACGACTACACCCTCGCCCCGGCCACCCTCGACCCGACCTTCGAGTCACGTCCCTTGTGGACGGCGGCGTGGGCATTGGGCGTGCCGACGCGGGACGCGGTCACGATCACCGGCTCTGGCTCTGGTTCCGGCGACACGGTGTCGATCTTCGAGCGGTTCCGCGACGACGACTGGGTGGTCAACTCGCGCAACACCGCCGACGAGGAGGTGGTGCGCGCCGTCGCGGCCCTGGCCGGGTTCCCGCCCCGGATCGCCCACCGGGTCGACACCCTCGATCTCGTCGGAGACCTCATCGTCGCGGGCCTGGGCATCGGACTGCTGCCCGCCGACCAACCGACCCGGGCCGGGGTGAGCCTGCTGCCGCTGACGGACCCGGCGATCGTCATCCGCTCCTACGCGGTGACCCGACGCGGCCGAACCTGCTGGCCGCCGCTGGCGCTGCTGATCGAGGAACTCACCGGCCGGGCCGGCCGGGCCCTGTCGATACCGCGAGCCGATCAGCCCGCCACCGCGCCGTGACCAGGTACCCGACTCCTGCACCGGGGACACGCGGTACCGTCGAGGCATGGTCGTCGTGAAAATCAATGCCATCAGCGTCCCCGACGGTGCCGGACCGGAACTGGAGAAGCGCTTCGCCCACCGGCTGCACGCCGTGGATGGACAAGCCGGTTTCCTGGGGTTCGAACTGCTCCGTCCGGTGTCCGGGGACAACCGCTACTTCGTCTACACCAAGTGGGAGTCGGAGCAGGCCTACCAGGCGTGGGCCAACGGGGCGGCCAAGGAGGCACACGCCGGGCAGCGATCCGACACGGTGAGCACCGGCGCGGACCTGCTCGAATTCGAGGTCGTGCAGACGGCCGGCCCCACCAGCTGAGCTGGTCGACCGGATCGGCGTCGCGCCGCTCCGGTCCCGCTCACCCCGTCGCGCTCGCACGCGCCGCGCCGGTCCTCCGGCGCGGCGCGTCCATCACGCGCGACACCTGCCGTTTTTCGGCGTTCGGTTCCAGTGCTGACACGGCGCGCGCGATCCGCCGAATGGGCCAGTAGGCCATTCTTAGCCAATTCCCGGTCCGCGATTGCGGACACGACGCCCCGGCAGCCGGATAATCCGGCAGCGAGCCGACCTCCGGCCGCACACCGTGTCCTGGCCGGTGAGGCGCCCCGGACGGGCCATGACGATCACGGCGACACCCCCAGTTCCTACACGATGTAGGAGTCGCGCCTGGTCAGGTGCCGTGCCGGCCGCCGCCGGTGATCCCCTGTCCCCGGAATGAGACCGTCACAATTCCGGTCGACCATTGCCGCGAATCATGCTGCATTGCCGGTAATTCCGTTTTTGAGCCACAGTATCCGCGGCTGGGGGATCTTTTTAACATTTAACTTCAATCAATATTGCCCTGACCATGCCGGAGTCCACCGTTTACCAACACGTCATTCATCCACCTGTTTCTTATCGCAGCAGAATTCTGTATTGCTTGGAGGCGATCCGTGTGTCGTTCTTTTCCCCCGTTCCCAGGAGCCTGAATGATCAACACTGCCTTACGCGGACTCGGAGTGGTCGTCGCGGCCGGCGCGGCCACGCTCGCGACCGTCCTCACCCCGATCGCCGCGCACGCGGCCGGCACCTACTCGCTGCTGATCCTGCCGGATCAGGGCGAGACCGCGATCTACAACTTCATCGAGACCGCGACGACCTCCATCGACATGACGATGTACGAGTTACGTGACACCACCGTCACCACCGACCTGGTGAACAAGGAGAAAGCCGGCGTCAAGGTCCGGGTGATCCTGGACGCGAAGGAAACCTCGGTCAACGCCGCCGCCTACAGCGCCCTGTCCGCGGGCGGGGTCGGCGTCACCTACTCCTCCAGCGCGTTCACCTACACCCACCAGAAAACCATCACCGTCGACGGCACCGAGTCCTACATCACCACCGGCAACCTCGACACGATGTACTACAGCACCTCCCGCGACTACGGCGTCTTCGACACCGACGCCGCCGACGTGGCCGCCGTCGAGCAGGTGTTCAACGCCGACTACGCGAAGACCTCCATCACCCCCTCCGACGGGGACAACCTGGTCTGGTCCCCCACCGACTCGCAGTCCCGACTGCTGGCCCTGATCAACGGCGCCCAACACAGCCTGGACATCGAACAGGAGGAATTCAGCGACACCACGCTGATCAACGCCGTGGTCGCCGACGAGAAACGGGGCGTGACCGTCCGGGTCGTGGTGGAGAACCCCTCCTCCTACACCAGCGAACTCAACGAGATCACCGCCGCCGGCGGCACATGGGTCGGCTACTCCTCGACCACCGGCTTCTACGTACACGCCAAGGCGATCGTCGCCGACTACGGCACCTCCACCGCCAAGGTGTTCCAGGGCTCGGAGAACTTCTCCGACAACTCCCTCAACGACAACCGCGAACTCGGCCTGATCACCAGCGACGCCGGGGTCCTCAACGGGATCGAGTCGACCTTCGACGCCGACTTCAACCAGACACCCAGCGGCGGCGTGACCGTCACCAACCCCGGCAACCAGACCGGCACCGTCGGCACCGCCA
>CAJCJE010000960.1 GCA_903970565.1 Candidatus Melainabacteria bacterium
CCCATGGGTACAAACGGTCACATCGCGCGCGACGAGTCCACCTTCACGGTCAAGGCCGGACTCGCCGAGATGCTCAAGGGCGGTGTGATCATGGACGTGGTCACCGCGGAGCAGGCCAAGATCGCCGAGGACGCCGGCGCCGTCGCCGTGATGGCGCTGGAGCGGGTTCCCGCCGACATCCGCGCCCAGGGCGGCGTGGCCAGGATGAGCGACCCCGACCTGATCGACGGCATCATCTCCACCGTGTCCATCCCGGTGATGGCCAAAGCCCGCATCGGTCACTTCGTCGAGGCCCAGGTGTTGCAGTCGCTCGGCGTCGACTACGTCGACGAGTCCGAGGTGCTGACCCCGGCCGACTACGCCAACCACATCGACAAGTGGCAGTTCACCGTGCCGTTCGTATGCGGCGCGACCAACCTCGGCGAGGCGCTGCGCCGGATCACCGAGGGCGCGGCGATGATCCGGTCCAAAGGTGAGGCCGGCACCGGGGACGTGTCCAACGCGACCACCCACATGCGCCAGATCGGTGCGCAGATCCGCAGGCTGACCTCGCTGTCGGCGGACGAACTGTACGTCGCGGCCAAGGAACTGCAAGCCCCTTACGAACTGGTCCGCGAGGTCGCCGAGGCCGGCAAGCTGCCGGTCGTGCTGTTCACCGCCGGCGGTATCGCGACTCCGGCCGACGCCGCGATGATGATGCAGCTGGGCGCCGAGGGCGTGTTCGTCGGCTCCGGCATCTTCAAGTCCGGCGACCCGGCCCGGCGCGCCGAGGCGATCGTCAAGGCCACCACCTTCTACGACGACCCGGACGTGATCGCCAAGGTCTCCCGCGGTCTCGGTGAGGCGATGGTCGGCATCAACGTCGACGACATCCCGGAGCCGCACCGGTTGGCCGACCGAGGCTGGTAACGGCTGCGCAACGCCGCGGCGAGGAGTGCGGGTCCGGTCCTGTTGGGCCGGACCCGCACTCGTCCGCGGCCGGGGAGGGTCTAGACGTGCTGGAGCACCATCACGCCAACGGTGTTCGGTTCCAGCGCCTCGAAAACGTGCGGCACGTCGCCCGGATAGGACATGTAGTCGCCGGGGGCGAGTTCCACCGACACGCCGGTCGGACCGATCACGGCCCGGCCGGCGCCGAGCCAGAAGTGCTCGACGGTGCCCGGCAGGTGCGGATCGGAACTCCGCGCCGATCCGGGTTCGGCGCGCATGACGTAGATGTCCCGCCGGGCGTTCGGCGGGCAAGAGGACAACAGGGTCGCGGCATAGCTGGACCGTTCCGAGTGGATCACCGTGCCCTCGCCGGCCCGCAGCACGGTGATCGTCGGCTGCGGCGGATCGACCAGCCGGCTGAACGGGACACCGAGCGCGCCGCCGAGGGCCCACAACGTCTCCACGCTCGGATTGCCGGTCGCGGACTCCAGTTGCGACAGGGTCGACTTGGCGATCCCGGCGCGCTTGGCCAGCTCGCTCAGCGAGATCCCCAGCCGTTCCCGTTCGTAGCGCAGCGACATCGCGATCTGCTCCAGCGGCCCCTTGGCCGGTTGGTCGCCCATCTGTTCGCTCCAGAAGTCTGATCGTTCGCCTTGACGAACGCTCGGCGGTGAGTTCAGGATAGTGCACATGCGTTCGTTATGGCGAACGGTGGCGCTGGCTCCCGTTCGAGATATTGCTCTGGTCTGCCTCGCCGACGGCGTCGTCGGCGTCTCCTTCGGTGCCATCTCGGTCGCCGGAGGGCTGCCCATCTGGGTTCCGATCGTCATGTCGCTGCTGATCTTTGCCGGCGGTGCCCAGTTCGGCGCGGTCGCGGTGGTGCTGGCCGGCGGCGGTCCGGTCGCCGCCGTGGTGGCCGGACTGGTCCTCAACGCCCGGCTGCTGCCGTTCAGCTTCACCGCCGCCGAGGTGCTGGACGGCGGGTGGCTGCGCACGTTGCTCGGTGCGCAGCTGACAATCGACGAAACGGTGGCCTTCACCCTCGCGCAACGCGACCCGGCCCGCCGAGGGGTCACCTACTGGACCTGCGGCATCAGTCTCTACGTGATCTGGAACCTCGCCGTGGGTGTCGGCACCATCGCCGGCCACGCGGTCGGCAACGTCGACGCCTACGGTCTGGACGCCGCGTCCCCCACCGTGCTGTTCGCGCTGGTGCTGCCCTTGCTGCGCACTACGGGCGCGGCCCGGCCCGCCGTGGTCGGCACGCTGATCGCGCTGGCCGCGACCCCGTTCCTGCCCCCCGGCGTCCCGGTTCTGCTCGCCCTCCTCGGTCTGCTCACCGTCGGCAGGAACGAGGGCGTCGACCGGTCGGCCGGGTCGAACGGGGTCACGGCATGACCATCGCCGCGATCCTCGCCCTCGCCGCCGGCACCTACCTCTACCGGGTCGCCGGTCCACTGCTGCACGGTCGGCTGCAACTGTCCGACCGGTTCCGTCGACTACTGCTGATCGGCGCGGCCGTGCTGCTGTTGGCGCTGGTCAGCACCTCGGCGCTGACCCAGGGGCACGGCTTCGCCGGGTGGGCCCGGGTGGCCGGCGTCGCGGTCGGCGTGGTGCTCGCCATCCGCCGGGTGCCCTTCCTGGTGGTCGTGGTCGCCGCGGTGGCGACGACCGGTTTGCTCCGTCTGGCCGGCGTGGCCTGATCGCTACCGTGGTCGACCCGTTACCATCCGGAGTCGGACGGGATGCGATCCCGAGCGGATCGAGCCGTTCGCCACGATTGGCAGCTTTGCCGCCTGGGTACGGTTCGTCGGGGAATCAGGCACGACGCAAAGGAGCTTCATGTCGCACGTCTCGGAGCCGACCGAGGAGCACACCGGGGGATCGGGCGAATCCGCGAACTACGTCTCGCGGACCGACCTCGTCGCGATCGAGGACGACGGCTACCACAAGAGCCTCAAGAACCGGCAGATCCAGATGATCGCGATGGGCGGTGCGATCGGCACCGGCCTGTTCCTCGGCGCGGGCGCCCGGCTGCACAGCGCCGGCCCGTCGCTGGCCATCGTCTACGCGATCTCCGGCGTGTTCGCCTTCCTGGTCGTTCGGGCGATGGGTGAGCTGGTCATGCACCGGCCGACCAGCGGTTCGTTCGTGTCCTACTCGCGGGAGTTCTACGGTGAGAAGGCCGCCTTCGCCGCCGGGTGGCTGTACTTCCTGAACTGGGCGACCAGCGGTATCGCCGACGTCACCGCGGTAGCCATCTACGTGCAGTTCTTCGCGCCCCACGTGCCGCAGTGGCTTCCCGCGCTGATCGCGCTGGTCGTCGTGCTGGCGATCAACCTGGTGTCGGTGAAGCTGTTCGGCGAGATGGAGTTCTGGTTCGCCGCGATCAAGGTGGCGGCCATCATCATCTTCATGATCATCGGCATCGTGGTGCTGATCAGCCGGCACCCGGTCGCCGGGACGGTCACCGGCCCGCAGCTGATCTTCGCCAACGGCGGTTTCTTCCCGCACGG
>CAJCJE010000961.1 GCA_903970565.1 Candidatus Melainabacteria bacterium
AACGCCTTGTTGTCCACGTAGACGAACTGGCCGATCTGGGAAAAGTCCTGGCAGACCAGGGTGAAGTGGTGCCGCTCGTCGAGGTGGCGAATCGACTTGATCCGGTTGATCCCCTCCCCGTTGACCAGCTGGCAGCCAAGCGCGAAGCAGGAGTCCGTCGGGTACACGATCAAGCCGTCCTGGTGCAGGATGTCGACGACTTGGCTGATCGATCGCCGCTGCGGGTTCTCCGGATGGATGTCGAAGTACTTGGCCATGATGAGAGCTTAGATTCAGCGGCCCACCCGCTCCGGTCGGCAGCGGAATCTGCGTGGCGATCAACGCGGGGGAGCGGTCGGCACTCGAAGATATGCAGCCCTCCTGTATAATTCTTGGTTCGGTCACCGGCAGAAGGGCATCCTGGTGCGCACGGACGTGGTGGAGTTGGCCGAGGCGCTGCGCGCGGTGGTCGGCCGGCTGGTGCGCTCGGTGCGCGCCGTGGACACGCTCCCGCTCGGTGAGGCGGCGGCGCTGGGCACCCTGGAACGCAACGGCCCGCAGACCACCGCGCAACTGGCGAACGCACGCGGGGTCCGGCACCAGTCGATGGCCAAGACGGTCGAGCGCCTGGCCGCCGACGGACTGGTGGCCAAGACCCCGCACGAGACCGACGGTCGCAAGGTCCTGCTGGCGATCACCCCGCTGGGTAGGGAGACCATCATGGCCGAACGCGGCAGGAGGGCCGACCGGATGGCCGAGATCATCGACGTCGAACTCAGCGCCGACGAGCAGGCCACCCTCGCCAAGGCCGTCGACCTGCTGGCCAGGATCGCCGACGCCCAGTAGCTCCCGGCGGCACCCTCAGGCCAGGGCCTGCCACCAGCCGTCCACCGAGGGCGGGGTGGCCACGTTGACCCGTTCGCCCGGCCTCGGTACCGCCAGCGCGACATCGTGCGCCTTCGCCTCGGCCCACAGCCGGTCGACCGGTTCGGTCCAGGCATGGGGAGCCAGCGTGAACGTTGCCCAGTGCACCGGAACGAGCAGCCCGCCCCGCAGATCCAGATGCGCCGCGACCCCCTGTTCCGGCGTCATGTGAATGTCCGGCCAGGCATCGTTGTACGCGCCGACCTGCACCAGCGTCAGATCGAACGGTCCGTGCTCGGCGCCGATCCGCGCGTAGCCGTCGAAGTAACCCGAATCGCCGGTGTAGAAGACCCGGTGCAGCGGACCGGCGATCACCCAGGAGGACCACAGCGTGCCGTCGCGGGCGAACAGCCGGCCGGAGAAGTGCTGGGCCGCCGTGCTGATCAGGGTGATCCCGGCCAGTTCGACCCGTTCGGTCCAGTCCAGTTCGATGATCCGCTCGGCCGGCACCTGCCAGCGTTGCAGATGCGCGCCCACGCCCAGCGGCACCACGAACGGCGCCCGCTGACCAGCCACCAGGGCCCGCACCGTCGGCAGGTCGAGATGGTCGTAGTGGTCGTGGGAGATGAGGATCGCGTCCAGTTCGGGCAGGTCCTCGATGGCGACCGGCGGTTCGTGCAGCCGGCGCGGCCCGACCAGCGCGGACGGCGAGACCCGCTGGCCCCAGACCGGATCGATCAGCACCCGCGCGCCATCGATCTCGACCAGCGCCGAGGCATGTCCGTACCAGGTCAGGTGCAGTCCGGTCGCGCCGGCCTCCTCGGCCGATGGCTTGACGTTGACCAGCGGAACCGGACCGGGCGGCCGACGCAGCGCGCGGTCACTGAACATGTCCCGCAGCGCCCGCATCCCGGCTCCGGGCGGTGGCACGGAACTGGTCCGCGCGGCATTGTGGAACGCACCGTCGCGGAACTGCGGCGACCGGCGAACCCGCTGGCCTCGAATCCCGTCCGGTCGACCGCCGATCGCGGCCGGGATGTCGCGCACCGCCCAGGCCGCCGCGCCCACCGCGCCGACGGCCAGCGCCAGCCGCAGCAGACGGCGCCACAGTGGCCGCCGCCGGTTGCCTTCGTTCGACTTCGTCGCCATCGCGTGCCTGACCTCCGGTCGCGCCTGCTCGCCTGAGGCCAGCATGGCACGGTTGGCCACGCCGCCGCCTGCCGATCCTGGCGTCGGCACGGACCTATGGGGGGCTTGACGGCGGCAAGGGTCGGTGTGGAGGGTGTGACCGAGAAAACCGACCAACCAGCGGGGTGACCGGTCAGGCGCCAACAAGTCGGCTCGGTCCAACACCGCAGAGTCCAGTACCGCAGAGTCCAACACCCGCAGGGTAGGAGTGTCCCGATGGCCCGATCCGGGTATGCTCGCGCAGGTCAGTCCACTCGCGCGGGTCAGCCGGTTCGCCTCGGGCGCCGGCCACGTCGATCCTGGTCGCGGACGGCTGGCAGACCTCTTCCGATCCGAACCTCGATTTCGCCTTCATCACCGTCGGACCGGACGCGCGGGGCCGACAGATCCAGGACCGTGCCGGCGGCAACCAGCTCGGCATCGACCGTGGCTACCGCCACCAGGTGACCATGATCGGCTACCCGAACGACACCCAACAGCCGGTGATCTGCCCGACCCTCGGCTTCCAGGCCATGCCGAACCAGTCGCAGTTCAACTGCCACGGCTTCCCGGACGGCACCAGCGGTGGACCCTGGCTGGTCGACTACGACCCGCACACCGGCAGCGGCACGGTGATCGGCGACATCGGCGGTTACGAGACCGGCGGCGACTACGAGTACACCTCCTACAGCCCGTACTACGGCAGCTCAGTTCTGAAGCTCTACGTACAGGCCGAACTGAACCAGCTCTGAGCCTGCCTCAGCCGTCCGCCCGGCGCGCGTCGCCCACTCGGCGCAGCGTCGCCGCCGCACCGCCGCGCACCGACTCCTCCGCCGCCAGGTAGGTCCGGTGGGTGCGTGGCCGCCGGATGTCGTAGACCATCCCGAGAATGTCCTCGACCGCGACCAGCAGTGCTGAACCCGGCAGCTCCGGCGGCCCGTACCAGCGTCCGAACGCCTTGTACATCAGCCGAACCGGCACGTCCTCGCCCGGTCTGCCCGGCTGCCGGTAGTCGATGCCGACCTCCCAGAAGCCGACCGCGTCGAACGGGCCGGGATCGGTATCCGGCCCGACCTCGATGTACCAGCCGCGCGCGGTGGGGCGCTCACGCAGCAGCTGCCGTTCGATCAGCGCGATCAACGGCCGCAGCCGGCCGGTGCCGTGCAGTCCGCCGGTCAACGCGAGATAGCCGCCGAAGCCGGCCGAGCGCAGCGCGAAGAACGAGGCGAGCCCACTGATCGGTCCGGCCTGCGTCTCGCGCAGCGACCAGAGGTGGTAGCCGGCGGTCTCGGCCAGCGCCCGACCGAACTCCGCCTCCTCGACCGCCAGCGGACCGGCGCCGAACACCGCCCGGTACTGCCGCAGGGTCGGCGTGAAATCCGGTTCACCGGGACCGGTGATCTCGGTGACCAGCACCGGTCGATCGGCATCCCGGCCAACATAGTCCGCCAGGCACAGCGTGCGAACCGTCCGCGTCGACTCCAGATAGCCGGCCATCCGCTGATAGTCGGCATTCGTTGCCGGCGCGTCGATCCGCATCGCCCAGCGCAGGTATTCGTGCACCGCCAGCAGCACCGCCGAGGCCGGGAAGCCGCGCTGCCAGTCAGGCCGCAGTGGCTTTCCAATCATGATCAGATTGGTCACCGGCGTCTGTTCGGCCGACAAAGCCGGCTGCACGTAGGGAAAATCCAAGCCCGCGTATCCCCAGCGATGCCAGATCAGGGCCCGCGCGGCCGGATCGAGATTGTCCGGCACCTCGGCGGCGACCAGCGGATCGTTCATCTCCGCGACGATCGCCGCGAGTGGTTGTCCGCCCAGCCGCCGCGCGTCCGCCGCCAGCAGTTCCTCGGTCCTGGCCAGCAGTTGCCGCCCAACCCCCGAACCTCGGGTGCTGCCGTCGACCACGATGAACTCGATCACCCCGATATTCGGCTCTGCCAGGAAATCGGCGATCGAGCCGCCGACCACACGGTCGTCCTGGACGGCCAGCAGAATGTGATAGGTGTTCTTCCCATACCAGCCGGCCGCCTTCTTTCGCAGGTAGTCGAGCATGTTGGCCAGCGACTCGCGCTCGTCCGGATCGGGAAACTCCGCGACGTACAGCGAGTCGTAGAACCGGGTCAGCGCGGCGATGTCCTCGGCCGAAGCGGTCAGATCACGGAAGACGATCACTGCCCGGCCGCCGCTGCGGCGAGGCCGTCCGTGTACTCCTTCAACACCGCTGGCAGCCGACACGCCGCGAATGCGTCCCTCGCACCGGTCGGCGCCACCAGCCGCACCCGGCCGGACTCGGCGAGTTCGGCGAACTTGTCCCGGTTGCCCAGCAGTATCTCCCGGATCGACTTCAACCGAGGCGGCGGGCACCGCAGCGGTTCACCACAGCCGCAGTCGTCGATCGCGCAGGCGTAGCGCACCGTCAGGTTCGGTTCCGCCTTCAGCACCAGTTCGATCGAGGACAGCGCCTTGACCGCCAACTGCTTCTTCAGCGCCTCGTAGGTGTACTCCTCGGCGATGTTGCCGTGTTCGAAGAACGTCAACATGTTCCGCCACCGCTGCTCGTGCAGCGGCTTACCGTGTCGATCGCACAGCACGAAGATCACCCAGATGTAGGCCGAGTAGTACCGTCGGGCGACCTGCGCGTCGGTGCCGCCCGGCCGGATGACTCCTTCGGTGGCCCGCAGGATCAACTGGGCCTGTCCGTAGCGCAGCTCTGGTTGCTGCGCCGCGCAGAACTGCGTCTCGTCGATGGACGGCACCCAGGTCAACTGACCGGTGACCTGCGCGCGGGAGGCCAGCGTCGCAAAGCCGCCGCGCTGGGTACCGCCGAGCAACGCCAGTAGTTCCGTCTCGCTGTCCTCGGTGAGCAGCGAGATCGAGTTGTTCTCGTCGCCATAGCCGAACTGAAGCAGCCGCTTGCCGAGCCAGCGCTGGCAGGTGCCGATCGGAATACTCGGCCCCCACAGCAGCCAACAGCTGAACAGGAAACTCTGTAGCGCACGGGTCTCGCGATCGACCGAGTCGTACAGCTGGTTCATGGTCTGCCCGTAGTCGTCGATGACCGGCTTCCAGTCCTCGTCGAAATGCGACAGCAGCCCACCGAGCAGGTACATCGGCGCGATGAACCCCTCCACGACCCGAATCCGGGACCAGAACACACCCGGTTCCGGGTCGATCACCGTCCGATAATGACTTCGCGCGGCGAAGTACCGCCGAATCTCCTCCTCCGCGCGGTAGAGTTCGAAACAGGTCGGTACCGTGATCATCGCGTCTTCCCGGCGTGCCTCGCTCATCAACTCGGCAAGTCCGCTCCAGGCCTGCTTCAGCCAGGCGCGCCGCAGTCCCCGGTATTCCCGCCGGGCCGCGCGATACTCCGATGTGTGGCCGAATTCGAATCGGTCCGGATGCTGAGGACTCGGATTGAGCAGTTCGGCCTCGATCCACCGGCAGGCGGCCTCGTAGACCT
>CAJCJE010000962.1 GCA_903970565.1 Candidatus Melainabacteria bacterium
AGGTGGGTCTTGCCCAGGCCGGAGTCGCCGTAGATGAACAGCGGGTTGTAGGCCTTGGCCGGTGCCTCGGCGACCGCAACCGCCGCCGCGTGGGCGAACCGGTTGGACGAGCCGATGACGAAGGTGTCGAAGGTGTACTTCTCGTTCAGCCGGGTCTGCGAGGTCTGCGGCTTGGCCGGTGCGGTGAACGGCTGGGTCGGCGGGTTGGTGGCGCCGGCGAAGGTCGGCCAGATCTCGGTGACGGTGGCCAGCGCCTCGCTCTCCTCGTCCACCTCGTCGGAGTCGGTCTCGCTGCCGGCGTCGCCGGCCGGGCCGATGCCGAGCGGGTCGCCGTCGATGCGGCCGTCCAGGCGCGCGGCGCCGAAATCGGTCGGTGCCGGTGGCGGGGCCACCGGGGCCTGGTGGACGCGGGGTACCGCGGCATCCACCTTGACCGCGAGGGAGACGTTCTTGCCGAGGCGGCGGGACAGCGCCGCGGTGATCGGATCGCGCAGCGCGCGCTCGATGGCTTCCTTGGCGAAATCACTCGGCGCGGCGAGCAGCGCGGTGCCGTCGAGCAGGCCGATCGGTCGGGTCACCCGCATCCAGGCCCGCTGCTGTGGTGACAGGGTTCCGTCCGAGAGTTCCTGGACGACCTGTTCCCACACGAGACCGAGATTGCTCTGCTGTTCGGACAACTGCGGGTTCCCCTCCCCTCATGTTCTGCGATGCCGCTTCGGGCCGCGCGGTGATGATGACCTACTACCAGTTTCGTCTGCCCGGCGCCGTTGGCATCCGGCGGGCGACGCGAGGTCTGGGCGCGACGAGTACCCGAGCGTAGAGGTATCCACAAGGTTGTCCACAACTGTGCACGAATGTGCGGCAGTTCAGATCGAACCCCCCGCGGGTTCAACGTTGAGCGTGCTCGGGCGGCAACTCCTGGTAGAGGGCCCTCGCCCACAGCAGAAGGGGCACGCTAACAAGCGTGGCGCCTGGCCACAAGCCTTCGGTCGGTGCAAGTATGGCCAGCGGTGTTCTCGCGCGCCGGGCGAGGAGGCCGGGAGTACCCCGATTTGGTGCGGCCAGGGGTTGCTGCGTACCCTCGTCACTGTCTCCGCTTGCGGCAGGCGATTTTGGCATGTCTGTGCGGCACCTTTTCGCCGTTGCGCTCGGGCGGCTGCTCCCATGAGTATCCGCCTGCTCGCTGGCATGAACATAGCCACGTGTCGGAGACATGTAGGACCTGCACCATTTCGTATCTGAGGCCAGGAGACCGACCGTGAGCAAGGGCAAGCGCACCTTCCAGCCCAACAACCGCCGTCGCGCCAGGACCCACGGGTTCCGGCTGCGGATGCGCACCCGCGCCGGCCGTGGCATCCTTGGTGCCCGTCGGCGCAAGGGCCGCGCTGAGCTGTCCGCCTGATCACAGGCGACGCCGTGCTCCCCGCGGCCGCCCGGCTCACCAGTAGCCAGGAGTTCGGGACGGTGGTTCGCCGGGGACGTCGTGCTGGTCGACCCCGGCTGGTGGTGCATGTCCTGACGGCACCCCAGCCGGTCACGTCGACACCTTCCCCGGTCGAGTCGGTGCTGGCGTCGAGCCAGCCGACGACAGTCGGTCAGTCGCAGCCGCCCACCCGGTCGGAGTCATCGACCAGGGTGGGCTTTGTCGTGAGCAAGGCAGTCGGCAACTCGGTGGTTCGCCACCGGGTCGCGCGCCGGCTTCGGCACCTGATGCGCGACCGCCTCGGAACTTTGCCCCCCGGCTGCTCGTTGGTGGTCAGAGCCCTGCCTGCGGCAGCTGCGGCGTCCAGTGCCGAACTCGGCACCGATCTCGACGATGCGCTGCGCCGGGTTGGCCGGGTGAGTTCTGGTGACGGGGCACGGCGGGGCGGCGGTGAACGCGGCCGAGGCGATCAGCGCGGTGATGACGAGCGGGGTCGATCCTCGCGCGGTCAGCAGGCGCACGAGGTCCGTAAGGACGCGATGATGTGAGCAGAGCTTGCGGAGCGAACCGACAAGGACGGGAATGTTCACGGTGTGGCCGCGCGTCAGCGAGGTCGCTTTCGTGAGCGTTGCCGAGCTCGACACGACGACGCGGCCCGGCCCGGTGGCCAGGCTGCTCCTGGCGGGCGTCAATTTCTATCGACGGTGGATCTCCCCGCTGCTGCCGCCGAGCTGTCGGTTCTACCCAAGTTGTAGTGCGTACGCGGTCGAGGCGGTGACCGTGTACGGCGCGTTCAAGGGAAGTTGGCTGGCCTTGCGCCGGCTGTTGCGCTGTGGGCCCTGGCACCCTGGAGGCTTGGACCCAGTTCCGCCGCCCACTCATTCCGGCGAGGAGTAGTTTCCGTGCTGAACTTCATCTACTACCCCGTCTCGTTCATCCTGTGGTGCTGGCACTGGGTGTTCGGGCATCTCCTCGGCCCGACGAACGCCATCGGTTGGGCTCTTTCCATCGTGTTCCTGGTGTTCACCCTCCGGATGGTGCTGCTCAAGCCGGCCATCCACCAGGTCCGCTCGATGCGCAAGATGCAGGCGTTCGCGCCGGAGATCAAGAAGCTGCAAAAGAAGTACGCCAACGACAAGCAGCGGCAAGCGCAGGAGATGCAGAAGCTCCAGCGCGAGCACGGGGTCAACCCGCTCGGCGGCTGCCTGCCGATGGTGTTGCAGATCCCGGTCTTCATCGGCCTCAACCACGTGCTGCGGTCGTTCACCCCGACCACGCACCAGGTCTACTTCTTCGGCAACGCCGATGTGCAGACCTACCTCAAGGCCGACCTGTTCGGCGCGCACCTCGGTGACGCGCTGCTGGGCATCGGAAAGCTCAGTGGTTCGCCCGGCTGGCACTGGGACGTGGCCCCGGTGGCCATTCCGCTGATGATCGCCGCGGCCATCGCCACCCACTTCACCGCGCGTCTGTCGGTCAGCCGTCAGCTGTCCACCAACCCGGCAGGTACCCCGCAGAGCGAGGTCATGCAGAAGATCACCCTGTGGGTCTTCCCGCTCGGTGTGCTGATCTTTGGTGGCGGTTTCCCGGTCGGTCTGCTCCTGTACTGGCTGAGCAACAACGGCTGGACGCTGGGCCAGCAGCACTTCGTGTTCCGCCGGATGGATAAGGAAGAGGCGGCGAAGAAGGAGCTGGTCATCGAGCAGAAGGCGGCCCTGGCCCCCAAGCCCGGCCAGAAGCCGACCCAGGTTCGTCGCCGGCCGGCCAATGCCATCGCGACCGCCGACACCGAGACCGAGGTCAGCACCGAGACCACGAACGGCACGGCCGCCAAGCCGGCGACCGCGCGACCGGTCGCCGGTACCAAGCCGGCGGCGGGCGCGAAGCCGGCTGCCGCGAACCGCCGGCCGGGCACCAAACCGGCTCCGGGTGCCAAGCCAGTGGTCGGCGCGAAGCCGGCGGTCGGCGCCAGACCGAACGGCGCCAAGTCGCCTGCCGCGAAGTCCGGCGCGGCTGGGAAGTCGGGCGCGACGGCGAAGCCCAACGGCAGCACGAACGGTGCGACGAACGGCAGCGCGACCGCCAACGGCACCGCGCAGCCGAAGCAGGCGGCCCGGCCGAAGATCGACGGTACCCACTCCACCAGCGGTGCCAAGGCGGCCACCCCCGAGATTCCTGGTCTGACTTCAGGCCGTTCCCGGCGAAACAAGCAGGACCGCAAGGACGGCTGAGGCAGCTGTCGGTTCTGGAGAGGAGACACCGTGTCGGAGACGTTGCAGGAGAGCAGCGTGACTTCCGATTCCATCGGGGAGGAGTTGCCCAAGGCGCGGGAGAGTTCGGACCGCTCCCCCGAGGATCTGCTGGTTCAGGAAGGCGACATTGCCGGTGACTATCTGGAACAGCTGCTCGACCTGCTCGACTACGACGGTGACATCGATCTGGATGTCGACGCCGGCCGAGCCGTGGTGAGCATCGAGGGTGGCGAGGATCTGGAGAAGTTGGTCGGCCAGCGCGGCTCGGTGCTGGAGGCGCTACAGGAGCTGACCCGGCTCGCGGTTCAGCAGGAGACCGGCGCGCGCAGCCGCCTGATGCTGGACGTGGCCGGCTGGCGGACGGCTCGCCGCAACGAGCTGAAGGAACTGGGTCGGTCGGCTGCCGAGCAGGCGGTGCGGACCGGCGAGCAGGTGAAGCTCCAGGCGATGACTCCGTTCGAGCGCAAGGTCGTGCATGACGCGGTCGCCGCCGTTGACGGCGCGCACAGCGAGAGTGAGGGCGAGGAACCCCGTCGCCGGGTGGTCGTGTTCGCGAAGGCGTAGTACCGGATCGTCCGAGAAGTGCGGCCTGTTTCACGTGAAACGGGCCGCACTTTTTTGTGCCCGGCCGGTCCGGTCCTGCCGTCGATCCGTCGATATACCCGGTGTGCCGCGCGACGGGCGGCCAACGGACAATTGCTGAATGCGCCGTTTCCGGCGCGGTTTCACGTGAAACGAGGATGGATGAGCGGTCGGCATGAATGATGCGGGCACGTTGGTCGCGGCTGATCGACTGTTCGGCGATCGACTCCCACTCGCCGAGCAGTACGTCGATATGCTGACGCGGCAAGGGGTCCAGCGTGGGCTGATCGGACCGCGCGAAGTCGATCGACTCTGGGACCGTCACGTACTCAACTCTGCGGCCATCGCCGAGTTGATACCGGCGAACTCCCGAGTAGTTGACGTTGGATCAGGCGCCGGCCTACCCGGTATCCCATTGGCAATCGCTCGCCCGGACCTCGCTGTCGCACTACTGGAACCGATGGCGCGCCGGATCGACTGGCTGGATGAGGTCGTGGAAACACTCGGGCTCGATGTCTTCGTTCGGCGCGGTCGGGCCGAGGAGGGCGACGTTCGTCGGGAGCTGGGCGAGGTCGACGTGGTCACCGCACGCGCGGTCGCTCCGCTGGCCAAACTGGCGAACTGGTGTCTTCCTCTGCTCCGGCATGACGGTTGGCTGGTGGCGTTGAAGGGCGCCAGTGCCGCCGAGGAACTGACTCGGGACGCGGTGGCGATCGGCCGTGCCGGCGGCGCCGACCCTGCGGTACGACTCTGTGGCTCCGAACTGGAAACGCCGACCACTGTCATTGTGATTCGGCGCGACATACCGGCGAATCGTCGTGACGACCGCCGACGGACAAGGA
>CAJCJE010000963.1 GCA_903970565.1 Candidatus Melainabacteria bacterium
CGACATCGTGGCCGATGGCAGGAGCCGACGTAGTGTTCGCAAGGAATTCTCGCCGAGCGAACTGAACAGAAAATGGATCGGAACTGGATTCATCGCCGACCCGCCGACGGACTGGACATCAATACCGCGTCAACGGGGCAGACAGTGGACACCTCCTGGCCGACGCAGCTGCGCCCGGACGGCTCGCGAGCAGCTACGACGGTGCCGAAGTAGGCGCCGACCACGATACCGAAAACAAAGACCAGGAATGCGATCCGCGCCATCGCACGAAACGAAACCAACAACCTCACGGCCACTCCCCAATGATGATCAATGATCTCAGGAATTCCTCTTCATCATCACCGGCCGACACCCGAGGGAACAATATGGTTCCCGCCGACCGTTGAGACGTGAAACGGGAAACCCGTCCGCCGGGAGCGGTCATCCACCCACCGCAACCGAAGAACACGGGCCAGAATCGGATTCGGTTGCCTGACACACTCCCGATGCGCCGAACGATGGGTTTGACTGGAGGCGGACGGCGGACGTGACCGGAGGCGAGATGGACGCGCTACTGCTCGGACCGTTCGAGCTGCGTTACGGAGACAACCTGATCGACCTGGGCGACCTGCAACAGCGGTACACCCTGGCCGCGCTGGTGTTGCACGCGAACCGGCCGATCTCCTCCGAGCGACTGGTCGAGATCGTCTGGTCCCGGCAGCCGAAACCCAGGACCAACCTGATTCCCGGTTACATCGCCAAGCTGCGCAGGAGTTTCCGAGACGCCGGTGTTCCCGAGAGGGAGCTGGCGATCGACACGACGCCGACCGGTTACGCGCTGCGGATCGCGCGCACCGACATCGACGCCGTCCGGTTCGACCAGTGGTGCGCGGACGCGGCCGAGGCCAAGCAGCGCGGTGACACCGGGGAACAGACGGTGTTGCTGCGCAAGGCGGTCAACCTGTGGCGCGGCGACTATCTGGAGGATCTCGACATCGACCGGGTCGGCGCGGTCGACGTGATCTCGCCGGCGGAGGCGTTCCTCGACGCGCTGGGCGACCTCGCCGAACTGGAGCTTGCCGAAGGCCGGCACCGCTGGGTACGCGACCGGCTCCGGCCGGTGGTGGCGATCGACCCCAGCCGGCAACGCCTGGCCGGACTGCTGATGCGTGCGCTGGTCGCCAACGGTGACCGGGTGCAGGCGATGGAGGTCTACCACCGGGTTCGCGAGGCCCTGGAGGAATTCGGCATGGAAACCTCGGTCGCGCTGCGCAGGCTGGCCCAGCTCGCCGCGCGAATGGACAGCGGCCACGGCGGTCTTCCGCGCGCGCCGAGCCGGTTCACCGGGCGTTCCGAGGAACTCGCGACGATCACCTCGGCGGCGCTGGCCGTCCTCGATGAGGACCGGCCCGGCGCGTTGTGGATCAGCGGACTGCCCGGAGTCGGCAAGACCGCGCTGGCATTGCAAGCAGCCCACAATCTGCGCGAGTACTTCCCCGATGGACAGATCTTCCTCCAGCTCAACGGTTTCACCCCGAATCTGCCGCCGACCTCGATGTGGGACGCGCTCAGCGGGCTGCTCGCCGATCTCGGCGTGCCACCCGAGCAGCTGCCCCCGACCACCGAGGGACGGCTCGCGCTCTACCAGTCCACGTTGCTCGGCACTCGAACACTGGTCGTGCTGGACAACGCCACCTCCGAGGAGCACGTGCACGACCTGGTGCCGACCGCGCCCGGCTGCCTCGCGCTGGTGACCAGCCGCCGAGCCGGCGGAATCGATGCCGGCGACGGCGTCCGGCTGGGTCCGTTGACCCGCGAGGACGCCTACACCCTGTTCCAGGACCTCGTTGGCGGCACGCGAACGCGCCACGACCGTGATCTCGTCGAGGAGGTGGTGGCGCGCTGCGGACGGATACCGTTGCAGATCAAGATGGTGTCCTCCCAGTTCCGGTTGCACGAGCGGTGGCCGATCGAACACCTGGTCCGGCTGCTCGCCGACGCCGGCACCTGGCGGGCCGAGACCGGGGTCGACGACGCGGCCACCGTCGCGTGCGCGGTGTCCTACCAGCAGCTGTCGGAGGTGCAGCGCAGACTGTTCCGACTGTTCGGACACCTGCTCGGCACCGATCTGAGCGTGCGGGCCGCAGCGGCGCTGACGGACTGTTCGGTGCCGCAGGCACGGGGCCTGCTGGAGGAACTGCACCGGGCCAGCCTCATCGAGGAGACCTCGCCCGAGCACTACCTGATGCTCGACCCCCTCAAGGAGTACGCCGCCCGCCTGCCACCGGCCGACGAGTTCGAATCGGCCGAGGCGACCGACCGGCTGCTGGACTTCTACCTCGTCGCCACCGCCGCCGCGGTGCGCGTCGCCTTCCCGTTCGACAGCGATCGCCAGCCAACGGTCAACCGGACAAGCGCGGTGACCCCGGCGTTCCCGACCATCGCGGCCGCCCTGGACTGGCTCACCGCCGAACGCGCAAACCTCCTGGCCGCCGTCCGGTACGCGGCGGCACATGAGCGGCCGGAACACAGCTGGCAGCTGGCGGTACTGGTGTGGCGCTGGCAGTACATGCGCGGCCACACCCAGGACTGGCTGGAAACCCTGGACATGGCCCGCCGCACCCTGGAAGCCGACGGAACCCAGCGGCACGGCCTGGCCTACGTGCTGCTGCGCCTGTCCGGCGCCCGCTGGGTCTCCGGCGAACCCGACCAGGCGCTGGAGTTGGCCGCCCGCGCCCTGTCGCTGTGGAGCGAACTGGGTGACGTGCAGGGACAGGCCTCGGCCCTGGCCGCTATCGCCCTGGTCAACCAGGACCGCGCCGACAACGCCTCGGCCATCGCACACTTGCGGGCCGCGCTGCAACGCTACGAGCAGGTCGGCGACGAGCGCGGGCAGGCGCACGCGCTGAGCAACCTCGGCAACCTGCACGAACTACAGGGCGAACTCGACCTGTCCGAGGTGCAGCACAGCGCGGCAACGGCGCTGTTGGAGAGGCTCGGACACTCGCAGGGCCTGGCACACGCGCTGGACAACCGGGGCGTCAACCGGCAACGGCTCGATCGTCTCGACGCGGCGATGGCCGATCACAAGCGGGCTCGGGAACTGGCCGTGGAGGTCGGCGACCGGCTCTGCGAGGCCTACGCGCTGAACAACATCGCGACGGTCCACCGCCTCCTCGGCCGCATCGAGGAAGCGCTGCTCGGGCACGAACGCGCCCGCCAGGTCGCCGACATCATCGGTGACCGAAGCCTGGGTATCCAGCTCTACCTGAGCCGGGGCGACACCTTTCTGGCCGCGCGCAAACCCGAAGAAGCCCGGCAGTCCTGTTTCGCCGCCCTGGACCTCGCCGCCGGCC
>CAJCJE010000964.1 GCA_903970565.1 Candidatus Melainabacteria bacterium
GTGCATCCGCGCGAGGAACGCGAGCAAGCGCCTGCCTCTGGTTCCCCACCGGCGCCCAGGCGCTACCTCATTGGCTGGTGAGCCTAGTCACATACCTGCCATAACGCAGGTATCAATCCGAATACGCGGTGAACCACTCGCGAATGCCCGAGATCACCTTGCGCTCCGGTGACGTCGGCACCCACCCAGCGTCAGGTCGTGGCACGATGAACATCAAGCGCTCGACGCACACCCGCGAGCGCGGTTCCGGTCCGGACGAGGAGGTCAGGTGGCCGAAACGGACGCCAATTGGCTCCCGGAGGCAGCCCGCAACCGGCTGGCCCGGTTCGATGCCACCGGACTGCGTACCTCGCTGCTGCCGGTGGCCGGCGCGGTCGGTATCGAGTCGGTCGGGCTCACCCCGGTCGGCGAGGTGATGGGCTGCATCGTGCAGTACGTCGGCTGGGTCGGCGGCTACAACAACTACGGCGGCGGCCCGTTCATGTCGAACTCGGTCAGTTTCCAGCCCTACGTCGACGCGCTCTACCACGGCTACAACACCGCGTTGGGCCGGATGCTCACCGAGGCCCGCGCGATGGGCGCGGACGGAGTGGTCGGCATCCGGCTGACCCAGAGCCGGCTCGGCGAGAACAACCAGGAGTTCGTCGCGCTGGGCACCGCGGTCCGGGCCCGTTCCAAGCGTCGGCCGAGGTCGCTGTTCACCACCCCGCTGCCCGGCCAGGACGTCGCCAAACTGATGCACGCCGGCTGGGTACCGTCCCGGATCGCGATTGGCATCGCGGTGGAAAGTCGTTACCTGGACTGGCAGAGCGCCTCGCAGCTGTCGGTGATGGCCGGCAACACCGAGGTGAACGCCTACACCCTGCTGATCACCTCGGTCCGCTCGCACGCGCGGGAACGGTTGGCCGCCTACGCCAGGAAGGGCAACGCCGACGGCGCCATCGTCTCGGACATGACGTTGCGGTCCTGGCACCAGGAGGCCAACAACACGCGGCTGCTGTGCGCGGAGTCGGCGGTGTTCGGCACCGCCATCGCGCGGTTCCACGTCGGCCGGTCGGCACCCACCAAGGCCTTGAAGATCATGCCGTTGCGGCGCCGTGATGACACCCGGTGACCGCGCGCGGGGCCCGGCGCGCCCCGCGGACCCAGTACCAGCTCAGGACGTGGCCAGTGAGTAAATCAAGTGGAGAATCCATGACCAGTGCGGACATCGACGACCAGAACATCCCCGAGGATGCGATGCGTCGGCTCGCCGAGATGAAGCCGGGGCAGTCCACCACCCTGTTCACCTCGGACCTGAGCGTGAACGAGTTCCTTCTGGTCCGTGAGGCCGGTTTCCGGCCGCTGGGCCTGGTGCTGGGCACCAGCATTTACCACGTCGGCTTCCAGATGGGCCGGTGGAGCAAGAACCAGGAGCTGGACACGCTCTCCAACGCCATGTACCACGCTCGCGAGCTGGCCATGTCGCGGATGGAGGCGGAGGCCGACGTGCTCGGCGCGGACGGTATCGTCGGCGTCCGGCTGGAGATCGAGTTCAAGGAGTTCGGCAACGACCTCGCCGAGTTCATCGCGATCGGTACCGCGGTGAAGTCCGAGGACGGCGGCAACTGGAAGCCCAACACCGGGAAGCCGTTCACCTCCGACCTCAACGGCCAGGACTTCTGGACGCTCATCCAGTCCGGCTACGCCCCGCTGGGCATGGTCATGGGTTCCTGCGTCTACCACATCGCCCACCAGCGGTTCTGGCAGGCGATCGGCAACATCGGGCAGAACATCGAGGTCCCGCAGTTCACCGAGGCGCTCTACGACGCGCGGGAACTGGCGATGAGCCGGATGCAGGCCGAGGCGGAAAGCCTGCACGCGGAGGGAATCGTCGGCGTGCAGATGCTCTCGCTGCCGCACCGCTGGGGCGGGCACACCACCGAGTTCTTCGCCATCGGCACGGCGATCCGGCCGCTGCGGGCCGATCACACCATCGCCAAGCCGCAGCTGGTCCTGCCGCTGGTGGACTCGTGACCGACGGCGAGATCCTCCCGGCCTGGGACATGCACATGATGATCGCCGCGCTCAAGTCGGACCGATCGGATGTCGCCTCCTACGCGAGGGTGCTGACCAGCACCCTCGGCGACGCGCTGCCCGAGGACATGGTCGAGATCGAGTACCGCAAGAGCATGGCCGACCGGGTCGGCGGGCGGGCCGGGGCACCGGTCGCGGTGCGCGTGTTCGGCAGCGACCGGCAGCTGGAACTGCGGCAGGGCAAGCGCGGGGTCGACGCGGAGATCCGCAAGGTCGTGCGCGATGTGGTGATCAGCCGCAAGAAGGTCGGCATCGACGAATGGCTGACCGGCCTCGCCGAGGAGTTGGCGAAGGTGGCGCAGAGCAGCGCGGCGGCCAGAGCGGCGCTGTCCCGGTTGATCGACGGCTGAGCACTCGCCCGGTTCGGTCTGCGCGGCAAGGAATGCCGGTAGGTCGAACCGGGGGCGGACAGCGGTGGTTCCGGTAGGCGGCTGGGCTCCGAGGGGAACAGCCGCGTCGGCGGACCTAGTCGGTGTACCAGCTGGGTAGCGCGGCACGCAGGCGGCTCAGGGCGCGGTGTTGGGCGACCCGCACGGCGCCGGGAGTGGAACCGACCGCGTCGGCCGTCTCCTCCGCCGACAGCCCGACCACCACCCGCAGTACCACGATCTCGCGCTGTTTGGCCGGCAGTACCTTCAACAGTTCGGCCATCTGGTCGGAGAGTTCACCGCGCATGGCGCGCTGCTCCGGACCGGCTTCCTCGTCCGGCTCGTCGGGCACCTCCGACACCGGCTCAGAACGGTTGCGCGCGGCGGCGCGGTGCGCGTCGGCGACCTTGTGCGCGGCGATGCCGTACACGAAGGCCAGGAACGGACGGCCCTGGTCCCGGTAACCCGGCAACGAGGTCAGCACCGCGAGACAGACTTCCTGGGCGACGTCGTCGGCGGAGGCGAAGGACCGCTCCTGCCGGCCGACCCGCGCGCGGCAGTACCGCACGACCAGCGGACGAACCCTGGCGAGCAGGATGCCGATGGCCCGCGCGTCACCAGCGACGGCAGCCGCGACGATGAGGGCGATGTCGTTGCCTCCGGGGGGAATCTGCCCAGAAGTAGTGGCCCTGACGGGAATCGGCACCGTCACGGTGCGCACGGGCGCCAGCTCCGACGGCAGTTCCGGCCTGGCCGCCAACGCGGCGGCCGTCACGACGCCCGAGCCCACCGAGGCGTCGGAGTCCGCGAGGTCGAGGGCAAGGTCCCCGGCGAGTACCGGAGCGAGGTCACGCATATCTGATCCAAACGATAGGGCAGTGTCATGAACCCCATGCACGATGATCTCGGTCATCCGCACACCCCCGTAGCGTGGGACTGCCAACCACTGAACGATAGCTCGCGAGCACCCCGGTACCCCGCAGCGACGCGGCAGAGTACGGACGGGGGGCTCGACCGATAGATGGACGAACCCGCAGACACCACTTGGGGGGCCTCCCGAATCGATAGTCCGTAGGACACCTGTCGGCGGGTTCTGGACCGACATTCGAAACGCTCAATAACGCACTGTGGTCATCGCGACGGGCATCGGCGTGACGACCACCAAGCGGCGTAACAGAGAGTACCCCCCGCCACGCGACCATACTAGTTCGAATTGGTGACAAAACTGCTGGCCGGGCCGTCTGTTACCGGATAAGTTGAATCGCTTTCAGTACCGGCCCGGACACGCTCCGCAACAGCAGGCCG
>CAJCJE010000965.1 GCA_903970565.1 Candidatus Melainabacteria bacterium
CGAGGCCAATTCGACCTGGAGCCGGTATCGGCGGACGCCGGCGGCCGGCTCCAGCAGGGCCCGTTCGTAGCAGCGCGCGGCGAAGGAGCGCTCACCCCGCGCCTGCGCGGCCCGCGCCGCCGATCGCAGCAGTTCGGGTACCCAGTCCCAGCTCGTCGGCGCCGCGCCGAACAACAGGGTGGCCACCTGGTCCTCGGGCAGGTCGCCGAAGTGGGCCAGGTCGGCGGCGGCGCGGTAGCACCGGGCGCGGTCGGCGGTCGGCATGGCGGCGCGAACCCAGTTGGCCAGTACCGGGTCCGGCACGAGCACGGGCCCGGCCGGCAGCAGGTCCCGCTCGACGAGCGCGTTCGTGGCCTCGGTCATCGCCGAGCCGGCCAGCTCGGCCAGCGCGGCCACTGATTCGGCGGGCAGCACCGACCCGGCCACCGCCGCCGCACGCAGCAGGCGCAACTGTTCCTCGGGCAGCTGCTCGATCGCGTCGAGCAGACGCGGATGCGGCCTCCTACCGGCGGCGGAGGCCGATTCGGCCGGCGAGTCAGCTGCGGTCGGCCAGTCAGCTGCGGTCGGTGCGGTGCCAGGACCCGGACGGACGGCGGTGAGCAGGTGCGGTCGGCCGCCGGAGCGGTCGGGGAACCAGGCCGCCGCCGAGCCGGCCGCCGGCCGGGCGGATTCGCTGACCAGCAACAGGATCGGCGCCGTGGGCAGCCGTCGGACCACCGCGGCCAACCAGGACCGGGACTGCTCGTCGGCGAGGTCGACGTCGTCGGCGATCAGCAGCATCGGCCGGTCGGCGGCCAGCGCGAGCACGTGCTCGACCAACCCGTCCGTACCGTCGTCCGTACCGTCGACGGCGCCGGCCTCCGCGTCGGAGCCGTCGTCAGTGCCATCCGTGCCATCCGTGCCGTCGTCCGTGCCGCGCTCACCGGCGCGGCGCAGTGCCTCGGTCAGCAGGGGTTCGGCCGAGTGACCGAGCCGGCCGGACAGCAGCTGCGACACCAGGCCGTAGGGCAACGTAGCCTCGGCCGGTACGGCCCGGCCCGACAGCACCCGCAGCTCGCGTTTCGCCGCCAACGCGCGCGCGGCGGCCAGCAGCGCGCTGCGGCCGGTTCCCGGTGCTCCACCAACCACGACCCCCGACGAGCGACCGGCCTCGACCTCCTTGAGCAGTCCGGCGATCAGGGCCAGTCCTCGGTCGATCAGCGGCAGGGTCTCCCGGCCGACGGAAGAGGTCATCTGGCCGCACGCCACGGTTCGGGTTGACCGGCACGCTGGCCGAGGGTGGCCGCGAGTTCACTGCGGCCACGGACCGCCAGTTTGCGGTACACGCTGGTCAGATGCGCTTCCACGGTGCGCACCGTGACGAACAGCGTCTCCGCGATCGTCCGGTTCGGGGCACCGGACGCGGCCAGCTCCGCGATCCGCCGCTCGCGGTTGGTCAACACATCCACCGGCAGCGCGCCCTCGCCGTGCAACCGGCCACCCGCGCTGACCAGCGCCCTGCGGGCCTCCTCGAGCAGTACCCGATCACCGCAGCGCACGCACTGCTCGACCGAGCGCCGCAGGTGTTTGCGCGCGCCCTCGGCATCATCGGCGGCGAGCAGCGCCACGCCCAACCGGTACTCCGCGACCGCATATATCAGCGTGACCGAGGATTCGGCGAGCAGGTCGACCGATTCGACGAGCAGGTCCAGACCACGCCGGCCGGGGGCGACGACGCCGGCGGCCAGCAGGCTCATCCCGGTGGCGGTCGGACCGGGCCAGTCGGCGGTGAGGTCGGCCCCGTGCTCGGCGAGCGCGGTGCCCTCGGCATACCGGCCGAGTGCGGCCAGCACCATCGCGCCCTCCAGCCACCACGGGGCGAGCAGCGGGCTGCGGATGCGTCGCCTGGCCAGGCTCTCGCCGCACTCGCGGTAGTGGCGCCAGGCGGTTTCCAGGTCACCCTCGGTCCAGCAGGCGCGGCCCTTGGCCATCAGCAGCCAGTGCTGGCCGAGGGTGCAGTCCGCCGACCTGCGGGCACCGCCCAGCAGCGCCTTCGCCCGGCTCAGGTCCCCGCTCTGCAACAGGGTGCTGGCCAGCACCGAGCGCGGTATCAGCGCATCGTCGTGCCAGGACTCACCCTGCGCGCGGTCGAAGGCCGTCTTGGCATCGTGCGCGGCCTCGGGCAGGTTGCCGGTCCAGAACGAGCACGCGGCACGCAGGCTCAGGGCGTGGCAGTAGGTCCAGATCTCACCGCGCGGCCCGGCCCGCTCGATCAGACCGCTGAGAGCGGTCCCCGCCTGGTCGGCTTCGTCACTGAGGTACAGCGCGAGGCTCGCGCTGATGACCGCCCAGGAGTTGGGTTGGCTGTCGGTGGACCGCAACGCCCGCCGCGCCAATTCGAGGGCATCGGCGATCGGGCTGCCCACGAGCGCGTGCGCCGCGGCGTGCGCGGCCAGCAACTGGCCGTCCGGGATCGGATAGTCGGCCGGCGACGACAGCATCGACAGCAGGTCGGGCAGGGTGCCGACGGTCGACAGGCCGCTGACGCTGGCCATCAGCAGGGTCGACTCCAGCCGGCCTCGCTTGTGTTTCTCCTGGCATCCGCTGAATTCGGCGGCCAGCGCGGCCATCAGCTCGGTGAGCACCTTGGCGGCCCGGCGCGGCTGGCCGGCCATGATCGAGGTGGTGCCCAGTTCGATCGCGATCCGGGCTCGGGCGCGGACATCGGGGACCGTGGTCAGGGCGTGTTCCAGGTGGGTCGCGGCCACCCGTGGTTCGGTCGGGGCGAGCACCTGGGCCAGCCGCAGCAGGATCTCCGGGTCGTCCGGTTCGGCCAGCACGGCCCGGTTGAGGTAGCGCGCGGCGGCGGAGGACGAGCCCCGCTCCGCGGCGGCCGTTCCGGCGTCGCGCAGCATCCGGATCATCCAGGGCTGGCTGATCTCCGGTAACTCCACCAGTTGCTCGGCCACGTCCTCGGTGGCCCGGCCGACATCGTTGAGCAGGACCGCGGCCCGTTCCCGCAATCGGTGCAGTTCGTCTTCCGGGATGCGCGCCAGCACCAGGGTGGTGATCTGTTCGGCCACGAAGTCGAGTCGGTCGGGGCGGAGGATGTTCAGGTCGCGCAGTGCATCCACCGCCGCGCTCACCGCGGGTTCGGAGTTCGCCGACAACGCCGCGACCAGTTCGGAATCGGCCTGGTGGCGGAGTACCGCGACCGCGCGGGCGACGGCCTCGACCGGGCCGGGCAGTCCATCAAGGACCCGC
>CAJCJE010000966.1 GCA_903970565.1 Candidatus Melainabacteria bacterium
TGGTGGCCAGCGCAACGCCGCCGAGATGCTCGTCGGCCGCGCCCTGCACGGAGTCGTCGGAACTGCTCAACAGGGCACCGGCCGCCCAGATGATCACCAGGACGACCACGGCCGAACCAATGGTCGCCACCATGCGCCGACGGCGGTACACCGAAGGTGAAGGTGGCTCCCGTGACTCATCCACCCGCGGAAACTAGCCCGACAAGGTCCAAAAGGATGGTTTTGCCACCCGATCAGGGCGTGTCGAAACCACGACCCCGCGCGGAGGTGATGTTGACGGCCCGCTCTTGCCAGCGATACCCGGATCAGGTTGAAATCGCTCATGACCTCCGCAGAACTGCCGTCGACGCCCACCCCAGAGGCCACGCCCAGCCCAGAGGCCACGTCCACAGCGGGGACGGCCCCCGAGACCGAGGGCGCGCCCTCGGCGATCGACGAACTGCTGTTGCGCCACGACCAGGGGCCGGACCACGGCGCGCCGGAGGTGCCGACCCCGGTGCCGAGCCTGCATCTGGCCATCGTCACCTGCATGGACGCCCGGATCAAGGTGTTCGACGTGTTCGGCCTGCGGCACGGGGAGGCGCACATTCTGCGCAACGCGGGCGGCGTGGTCACCGACGACGTGATCCGGTCGCTGTCGATCAGCCAGCGGAAACTGGCCACTCGGGAGATCGTGATCATGCAGCACACTTCCTGCGGGATGTCGCTGATCACCGAGGACGGCTTCCGCGACGAACTACAGGCCGACACCGGGCTCCGGCCGACCTGGGCGGTGGAGGCGTTCGCCGATGTGCGGGAATCGGTCCGGCAGTCGGTGGCCAGGGTGCGCCACAGCCCGTTCCTCAGGTTGACCACCGCGGTTCGCGGTTTCGTCTACGACGTACACACCGCGAAGATCCACGAGGTCACCTGAGATAGTGGACGCCATCATGAGTATCGACGCCGACCTGCTCATTGAGTGGTTCACCGACAACGCCCGCGAACTGCCCTGGCGCAGCGCCGACCGCACCGGCTGGGGGGTGCTGGTCAGCGAGATCATGTTGCAGCAGACCCCGGTCGCTCGGGTCGAGCCGATCTGGCACGACTGGCTGCGCCGCTGGCCGAAACCCTCCGCCCTGGCCGCCGCCAGCCAGGGCGAGGTGGTCCGCGCCTGGGGCAAGCTCGGCTATCCGCGCCGCGCGTTGCGCCTTCATGCCGCCGCGACCGCGATCGCCGAGCAGCACGGCGACGTTGTTCCGTCCGATGTGGACACTCTGCTGGCGCTGCCGGGCATCGGTGCCTACACCGCGCGGGCGGTGGCCGCGTTCGCCTACCGGCAGCGATGTCCGGTGGTGGACACCAACGTGCGCCGGGTGGTTGCCAGGGCGGTGCACGGAGCCGGGGACGCCGGCCCCGCCTCGACCACCCGAGACCTCGCGGACACCGAGAAGCTGCTGCCGATCGAACCGAGGCGGGCCGCGGTGTTCTCCGCCGCGCTGATGGAACTCGGTCAGATGATCTGCACGGCGCGGACGCCGCGCTGCGCGGACTGCCCGGCCTTCGAGGGCTGCGCCTGGCAGCGCGCCGGCCGACCGGCCTACGCGGGGCCGGTGAAACCGGTGCAGCGCTTCGCCGGCACCGACCGCCAGGTTCGCGGCAAGCTGCTGGACGTGTTGCGCGACGCGGACGGTCCGGTCACCAGAGCGGCCCTGGACGCGGTGTGGACGGATGCCGGCCAGCGCGACCGCTGCCTGGACTCGCTGCTGGTGGACGGGCTGCTGGAACAGACCGAGGACGGCCGGTTCGCTCTGCCCGGCGAGGCGCAACCGGCCCCGGCCATCCGCTGAGGGAGCCGAATCGAGCGGGGGCTGCCCGGCCGGCAACCGAGGTCGGGCACACTGCTCGGGTGGCGCAGGCGTTGGAGTTCTTCTTCGATGACGACGCGGACGCCGCGGTGCGCGCGCTCTGGCAGCGGCTGGAGCGGGCCACGGTTCCCAGCCTGGCCAGTCGCAGCCATCGACGGCACCGACCCCACGTCACCTTCGCCGTCGCCGGTTCGATCCCGACCAGGGCACGGCGGGCGCTGGCCGGTCAGCTGGCGCTGTTGTCGTTGCCGGCGCTGTGGCTCTACACGCTCGGCACCTTTCCCACCAAGGACAACGGCCTGTTCCTCGGCGCGGTGACCGATGCCGAACTGCTCGCCGTGCACTCCGCGGTGCACGACGTACTGGCCGGCAAGGTCCGCGATCCGTGGGCGTACTACCTGCCGGGCGCGTGGGTGCCGCACTGTTCGCTGGCCCAGGATCTCGACGCCGGACAACTGGCAGCCGGCTTCGCCGCGCTGCATCCGGCGCAACCGGTCCGGGCCAGGATCAGCCGGGTCGGCGTGACCGACACCAGGACCGGCGAGACCGACCTGCTGTGGTGACCCGGGTTCGCGTGGCGAGGAGGGGTCAGCCGAGTACGTCGGCGAGAAAGGCTTCCACCGCGCCCCGGTAGTGCTCCGGCGCGGAGTCGTGCACGATGTGGCCGGCGCCGGCCACCACCAGATGCTGGCCGCCGCCCGGAACTCGCCTCGCCAGCTCGGCCAGCTGCCCCGGCGGCATCGTGGAGTGTTCGGCCTCGATGGCCAACAGCGGGCAGTGCACCTGCGCCACCAGAGGCCAGTAGTCCCGGCGGCCCCATTCGGCCGCGATCTCGTAGAGGGC
>CAJCJE010000967.1 GCA_903970565.1 Candidatus Melainabacteria bacterium
TGACCGCGATCGTGGTGGCCAGCGTGCCGACCGCCCAGACCGGGGTGGCGAAACGGTACTGGCCCATCCAGTCCGGGGCGAGCACGCAGTAGGCGAGCACCGCGAGCACCAGCGGGACCAGCAGCGCGACCACGGCATTGCGCTGGTTGGAACGCTGGCTGAGCACGACGCCGACGCAGCCGACCGCGACCAGCACCGCCGCCCAGCCGATGTAGCCGATCAGGTCCGAACCGCGCGCCAGATCCATCACCGTCGGCGTGCTCTGGCTCTTGGCGACCGCGGTGTTGGGCACCAGCAGGCCGAACTCGCGGTAACGCCAGATCAGGAAACCGCCGTAGGGAACGGCGAAGGCGAGGCCTGACCTGACCGCCGCGCGCAGCGTCGGCCACCAGGCGTGCCGGTGCAGGAAGATCAGCGCGACCAGCGGATACGCGGCGGCGTAGATCGCGCCGTCGGGCCGGGTCACCGCGGCGAGGGCGGCCAGCAGGCCGGTCGCTACCGCGACCTTGGTGGCCAGCAACCGGTGGTTGACCACCGCGCGCAGGATCAGCACCGCGATGACGACCACGACCAGCGCGTAGAGCGAGTTCTCCAGACCGGAGAAACACCAGATGACGAACGAGGGGTTCGCCGCCAGCAGCGCGCCGCCGATCAGCGTGGCCAGCCAGGCCCGGCGGAACAGGATGCTGGTCGCGGCGTGAAAGGCGACCAGGATGCCGGCGCAGCACAGCAGCGCGAGTGCCTTCGGGAAGACCACGTAGTCCGGGATGCCGAAGATGTTGCCGTGGTCGAACAGGCCGATCAGCCGACCGACCACGAGTAAGAGCATCCAGCTGGTGCTGGAGTAGCCCTCGACCGGCGGCGCGCCCGGCTGGAGCACCGGGCCGTATCCCTCGGCGACGCTGCGGGCATAGGCGAAGGTGACGCTGGCGTCGTCGACCAGCCAGCTGCCGTACACGCTGGCATGGGCCGCGATCAGCGCGGTGCCGCCGAGCACGGCGGCCACACCGGACCAGCGCCGCTGGGGTCTGACCGCCTCGACCTGGTCATTCGTCTCGGCCAGGATGACGGGCCGACTATCCGCCGGCGGAGTCTGGACAGATAGCGCCACGGTGGGAACGTAGCAGAAGCACGAGTAGTGACTGCATGTCCACTGTTTGTGCCTAAAGAACGACTAATTATGGGCGCGGCCGGGACCGGGCGTCTCGGCCGCGCATCGATGGCGCCATCAATGGTCGATCAGGACAAACCGCATGGTGTCGGTGTTGCCGTGACCGACGACCCGGCTGGTGGAGCCGGGGTGGGTACCTGGTCAGAAACCACCGCTGGCCAGTACCTGCGCGGCAGCGTCCTCGATCTCCTGCCGCAGCCCGACGAGCCGAGCGGTGAGTTGGCGGGCGTCATCCTGTACCGCCAGCGCTTTCTGCACGAGGCTCTCGGAGATCTGACCGCCGGCCTGCTGGATGTAGGAGGCGACGATGCCGAGCTGGCTGTCCGCGCCGATCAGTGGCTCTACCGGTACTTGTCCGGCGGCCGAGGTGAGTACTGCGGCTGCTTGGTCCAAGTGTCCGCTCATTCTGTTATCCCTGATTCCTGCTGTGTGGTTGTCTGGCAACGCCGATGCCCCCGGCGCTCGTCACATACGCCAGGGGCATCACGGAAATCCCGGCCACCGGGGCGGCCGTGGTCGCGGCTGAACAACGCCGGCCAGGTGGTGCTGGTCAGGTGGTGTTTGCCAGCCCGACGACAGTTGAGTGGTGTACTCGACCGCCGTCGTGCTCGAACCTCGTGCGCAGTGGCACGATCACCATTCTCCACCAGGCCGGCCGGTCCGACCCGGGAGGGTGGCCTGGCGATTTTTCTGTGTGTCCGGTCACATTGATGGAATTGGACCGGACGAAGCCCTGATGACGAAGCCGTGCGTGAACGCGCCCGCTTGTCGAAATTACCGCCGGTCGAATCATCGGCAACACCGCCGGCTGAGTGAATTCCCGCAGTTTTCGCCGCCGCTTTGGTCGAGCGATTAATCCACGGGATTCTGGTGGGCTCGCGGAATGTGCGAGCACACTCGAAGAACTCTTTGGTGACGTGGTTTCGGGAATTCAGCGGGCGGGTGGCGCGGTGGTCTGCCGGACGATCAGCTGTGTCGGCAGTTCCTGGTGCACCACCGGGGCCGAGGGGTCGGCGAGTCGGGCCAGCAGCAGTTCCACCGCGATTCGCCCGGCCGCGTCCACCGGCATCGCCACGGTGGTCAGCGGCGGCGCGGACACCGCGGCGAACACCAGATCGTCGAAACTGGTCAGGCTCAGTTCGCCCGGTACGTCGATGTCGCGTTCGCGCAGCCTGGCCAGCGCTCCCAGCGCCATGATGTCGTTGTAGGCGATGATCGCGGTGACCTGTTCGGCCAGCGCGAGGTCGGCGGCCTGCGTCCCGCCGCTGTAGCGCGGCGGGAACGGGCCGAGGGTGACGATCTCCATGCCGGTGCGCGCCGCCGCGCCGCGCAGGGCGGTGGTCCGGGACCGGTTGGACCAGGAATTGCGCGGTCCGGACAGGAACGCGCAGCGCCGATGGCCGAGCGCGGCGAGGTGTTCGATCGACTGCCGCATCCCGCCCGCGCTGTCCATCAACGCGGCCGAGATACCGCGTACCTTGCGATTGAGCAGGACCAGCGGGGTTTTCGCGGCCAATGCGGTGATCTGGCCGTCCTTGATCCCCGGTGAGCACAGCAGCACGCCGTCGACCTGTTTGGCCATCGAGGCCACCAGTTCCTCCTCGACGGCCGGGTCCTCGTCACTGTCTCCGACGAACACGCCGTAACCGGATTGCCGTGCCCTGGACTGCACGTTCTTCAACACTCCCGTGAAGAACGGATTGCCGAGATCGGGCACGATCAGACCGATGTTGCCGGTTTTGCCGGTGATCAGGCTGCGCGCGGCGGGACTGGGCCGGTAGCCGAACTCGGCGGCGACGGCCAGCACTCGCCGCCTGGTGGCCTCGTTCACCTGGTGCGGAGCGCTCAGTGCACGGGAAACGGTGGCCACCGAAACCTTGGCCTCGCGCGCCACGTCGCGAATCGTGACCGGCACTCCAGCCTCCAGTTCCATGCGACTGAAACGATTCTAGAGCACGCTCCGCGCGCCGGCTTGGTTGCGACCAACGGACAAACGTGCCGATCGCCTGCTCGATCGACGTGGTCACCGGGGGTGAATGTTGACTCCCGACCAGGGTCGTGCAACTCTGTTGTAAACGTTTACAGTCGATTCGGCCCAGCCGGGATGCCGGCTGGATCAACCCGGACAGTCGTTGACTGTCAACAAGATGACTGTCCCACCTACTCCGGGACGGGCCGTCCGGTCTGCGCCAACCACCGGCCCGTCCCGGTTTCCGATGGAAACGGTTCGCGGTGCCCCCAGGCCCGCTCAGCCGAAGCGGCGCTGGAGAGCGTGCACCAGATCCGGTGCCGCGCCGTAGAACCGGGCGGGAAAGCGCAGCCAGGCCGGGGCGAACACCTCGGACCGGTTGCGTACCACCGCGTTCACCAGTGCCCGCGCCACGGCCTCGGCGGTGATCGGCTTGGGACGGGCCCGGTCGTAGGGCCGGCCCCGCCGCTGGAAGAACGGCGTCGCGACCACGCCGGGCACCACCACCGACACGCCGACCCCGTGCTCGGCGACCGCCAGCCGGACGCTGCCGGCGAAGGTACGCAGCGCCGCCTTGGTCCCGGCATACACCGCCTCGTCGGCAACGCCCATGCTGCCGGCGATGGAGGACACGAACACCAGATGACCCGAGCCGCGCCGCACCATCTCCGGCAGTAGCAGCCGGGTCAGCCGGAGGTGGGTGGCCAGGTTGATCTCGATCAGCTCGTCCAGTTTCGCCGCCGGCA
>CAJCJE010000968.1 GCA_903970565.1 Candidatus Melainabacteria bacterium
TGCTGCGCAACCGGGTCCGGGGCTGGAACGAACCGAGCCAGGACCCGGTGGTGGACGCCAACTGGGCGCTGACCGAAATCGCCCTGCGCCATCCGGACGTGCCGATCGTGCTCGTCGGGCACTCGATGGGCGGACGGGCGGCACTGCGGGTGGCGGGATGGCCGACGGTGGTCGCGGTCTGCGCGCTCGCGCCGTGGCTGGCCGCCGGCGAGGAGGTCGACCAGTTGGCCGGGCGCAGCCTGCTCATCGCGCACGGCGACCGGGACCGCTGGACCGACCCACGACAGTCCTTCGACTACGCCTGCCGGGCACGGCGCCACGCCAGTCAGGTCTGCCGGTTCGAGGTGTCCGGCGCCGGACACGCGATGCTGCGTCGCGCGGCCGACTGGACCGCGCTGACCACCGGCTTCGTCGCGGGGGCACTGGGCCTGCGCGAACAACTGCCGGTGGTCACCGAAGCCATGCACGCGCCGGCGCCGGAGGGCCTGCGCAGCCCACTGCCCAGCGGCCTGGCCAGCTAGTCCGGCCTGGCCAGCTGGTCCGCTCCGGCCAGCTGGTCCGGTCCGGCCGTCTAGTCCACAGTGGACTTCGGGGTGCCCGGCGTCATTCCACCGGGGCGACCTTGCGCAGGTGCGCGACGAACGCGCGCATCCAACTCGGATGATCCGGCCACGCCCGGCCGGTGAACAACTGGCCGTCCACCACGGCGGCGTCGTCCACGAACTCACCACCGGCCGCCTCGATGTCGGGAGCCAGCGCGGGATACGCGGCCGATCGCCGGCCCTTGAGCGTGCCGGCGGCGGCGAGCAGCAGCGGACCGTGGCACAGCGCGGCGACGGGTGCGTCGTTGGTCATGAAGTACCGGATGATCCGCTGCGCGTCCGGATCGTTGCGAAGGTATTCCGGTGCCCGGCCGCCCGGCACCACGGCGGCGACGTAGTCGGCCGGATCGACGTCGGCGAAGGCGAGGTCGGCCTGCCAGCCGTGGCCGAGTTTCTCGGTGTAGGTGTCGAAACCGTCCACGAAATCGTGCACGACGAACTGTAGTTTCTTGGCCGTCGGCGCACTGATGTGCACCTCGTAGCCCTCCTCCTGCAATCGCTGGTAGGGGTAGAAAACCTCAAGGGTTTCCGCTGCGTCACCGGTGAGAATGAGAACCTTGGGCATACTTCGCCTCCGACGTCTCGACGATGAGGACCACAGGACCGGCGACTGTCGACGCTAGTCCACCACGCAGGTCTCGTCACCACGGTTGCCGACCGGCCGGAGCCGGACAACTCCTCGCGAGCGACGGCCGCGTTACCGAAATGTAACCAATTGCGCACGACTCAGGCTTGCCTTCGCGCTTTACATCATGGACTGTCTTGTAAAGAAGACCGACACCACAAGGGTCGATGTCAACTATGCGAGGTGGGCAGATGCGCGACGGGTCCTTGTCCGGGCAGGCGACGATCACCACGGACGAACGTCCCGACTGGCGGGACGGCAAGCGCTATCTCTGGCTGCTCGGCGCGGTCGTGCCGCTGTTGCTGTTCGCAGGCTGGGGACTGGTGAATCTCACCGGTCTCGGGGTGTTCTGGTGGATGGGCCCGATCTTCGTCTACGTGGTGATCCCGACCCTGGACCGGTTCTTCGGCGAAGATCCCAGCAATCCGCCGGAGGAGATCGTCGCCTGGCTGGACAAGGACAAGTACTACCGCTTCGTCACCTATGCCTTCCTGCCGCTCCAGTACATCGCCCTGTTCACCGATTTCTGGCTGATGACCCGGCACGGCGGCCTTGCGGTCCTCGACCGGCTCGGGATCGCGGTGACGCTGGGGTCGCTCAACGGGATCGCGATCAACACCGCGCACGAGATGGGACACAAGAAGGAGCACCTGGAACGCTGGTTCGCGCGCATCGCGCTGGCGCCCAGCGGCTACGGACACTTCTTCATCGAGCACAACCGGGGCCACCACGTCCGCGTCGCCACCCCCGAGGACCCGGCGTCGAGCCGGCTGGGCGAGTCGTTCTGGGCGTTCTGGCCGCGTACGGTCGCCGGCAGCGCGCGCAACTCCTGGCGGTTGGAGCAGCGGCGGCTGCGCCGGCTGGGCAAGCACACCTTCAGCCCGCGCAACGACGTGCTCAACGCCTGGGCGATGACGGTGGTGCTGTGGGCGGCGCTGATCGTGGCGTTCGGGGTGGGCATCGTGCCGTACCTGCTGGTGCAGGCGGTGTTCGCGTTCAGCCTGCTGGAAGCGGTGAACTACCTCGAACACTACGGACTGCGGCGCGAGGAACTGCCCAACGGCCGCTTTGAGCGGGTCAGTCCCCGGCACAGCTGGAACAACAACCGCATCGTCACCAACCTGTTCCTCTACCAGCTCCAGCGGCACAGCGACCACCACGCCAACCCGACCCGGCGCTACCAGGCGCTGCGGCACTTCGAGGAGTCGCCGCAGCTGCCCAGCGGCTATGCGTCGATGATCGTGTTGGCCTACTTCCCCCCGCTGTGGCGTCGGGTGATGGACAAGCGGGTGATCGCGCACTACGACGGCGACCTGCGCCGCGCCAACATCCAGCCGCGCAAACGAGCCGCGATCCTCGCCCGCTACGGCACGCCGAGCGCGGCGGACACGGCCGACGCGGCCTGACGATGATGGCTAGCATGGGTTTCGGGCCGGTGGCAACCGGATCGCCGAGGGTGGGAGAGGTGACGTGAGCAGGTTTCGCTGCGAGGTCTGCGACTACGTCTACGACGAGGACCGAGGCGAGCCGCGCGAGGGATTCCCCGCTGGCACGCACTGGTCGGAGGTGCCCGATGACTGGTGTTGTCCGGACTGCGGCGTCCGCGAGAAGGTCGACTTCCTCGCCGAAACCGGCGGCCCGGCGGGCGGCAGCGACGCGGCGCACGCCGGCAACGAATCCGGCGGTGGCTCGAAAAATGGCTGAGGTGGCTGAGGTGGCTGAGGTGGCGACCGCCGCGGTGCGGTACCCGGAGGCCGCGCGCGGCCTGCTGCGCGACACGATCATCGCGGCCGTCGACCGGCTGGCCCGCTCCCGTGGCTGGGCCGCGACCACCATGTCGCAGGTCGCGGAGACCGCCGGGGTGAGCCGGCAGACCGTCTACAACGAGTTCGGCTCCCGGCAGGCGCTGGTCGAGGCGTATGTGACCAGGGAGATCGAGAACCTGGTCGGCGAGGTCGAGGACGCAGTCCGCGCGAACGCCGACGATCCCGGTCTCGCCGTGCAGGTCGCGTTCGGGCTGTTTCTGAAGCTGGCCTCGGACGAACCGGTGATCCGGATCATCGTCGCCGACGCCGAGGACGGCTCCCTGATGCGGTTGCTGACCAATCTCGGCTGCTCGGTCGCGGACGACCGGATCGCCCGGCTGATCGTGGAGGTCTGGCCGCAGGTGGGCCGGCCGGACGCCGAACCGGTCGCGGATTCACTGGTGCGGCTGGCGATCAGCCACTCCATCGCACCCACCTCGGACACCGAGACCACCACCCGCAACGTGACCCGCCTGGTCCGGCCGTTGATCGCGGAGGTCCTCGGCCTGGACTGACCTCCGCGCAGATCCGCCCGGCCGGTGGACTCAGCTGCCGGGCCGGATGGCGGCGCCGTCCTGGGTGCGCGCCGTCTGGTTGTTGAGCGCGTAGCGGACCGCGTCCGCGCGGGAGTGGAAGTCGGCCTTGGCGAAGAGGTTGTTGATGTGGGTCTTCACCGTCGCCTCGCTGATCACCAGTCGCGCGGCGATCTCCGGGTTGCGCAGCCCCTCGCCGATGAGGCCGAGGATCTCCTGTTCCCGCGCGGTCAGCGCCAACTCGGGCGCCGACTCGGCCTTCGGGGTGGAGCGGCTGGCCAGGGCGAGCAGCCTGGTCTGGACCTCCGGGGAGAGCACGGTCTGGCCCTGGTTGGCGCTGCGCACGGCCTGAAGGATGGTCGCCCGGTCGGCCTCCTTGGTCAGGTAGCCGCTGGCGCCGGCCTGCAACGCGGCCAGGATCGACTCGTCGTCCTCGAAGGTCGTCAGCACCAGCACCGTGACCTCCGGATGCTCCGTCCTGATCCGGCCGGTCGCCGCGACACCGTCGAGCACCGGCATGTTCAGGTCCATCAGCACCACGTCGGGCCTGGCCTGCTCGACCGCGTCGAGGGCCTGGGCTCCGTTGGTCGCGGTGGCGACCACGTCGACGTCCTCGGCGAGGTCGAGCATGACCGCGAGGGCTTCCCGGATGGTCGCCTGATCGTCGACAACCACCAGCCGGATACTCACCCGAAACCTCCCGGTCGACCTGCGCCTCCGCCGCCGGTGAACCGGCTGCGGGCACTACCGTAGGCGCGGCGGCCACGGTGATCAGACCGGCCCCCGCGACAGCGGCCTAACAGGTAGTTCTACGGCTGCACGAGGAGTTCGTAGGCGTCGTCGCCGACCCAGATGCGCAGTCCCTCGGCGTCCTCGGTGATCGCGCCGTCCTCTTCCTCGCCGAGTTCGCGGGACGCGCCGAGGGCGAGTTCACTCAGCCCGATCCTGCCCTCGCCGAGATCCTTCGGGCGGTACTCCGAGGCCAGCCACGCGGTCCGGCTCTCGGTCGCCAACAGTCGGGCGTTCTCCGCACCGACCTCGGCGACGTAGTTCCGTTCCCACATCAGAGTCTCCTCGCCGGGCTGTGGAGAATCGGGCAACCCGACCCGATTCTCCAGCTCCGCCCGGCCTCCGTCCAGGCTACGCGCATAGTTCGTATTTCGACGACCTAGCTGGCGCGGCCCACTTTTCTTGGGTCCAGAATGGATTTGTTCTTCAGAACATGGTGTGGTCCGGGCTCGGATGGTCCATGCTCAGCTATGGCTGACTCGCGAGATCCGGACCATTTACTCCTGCCGAGCGAACGGCGGGTGGTCCGCGTTCGTCGTCACTGGTCGGTCATCGCCTGGGATGTCTGTGAAACCCTGGCGCTGATGGCGGTGGTCGCGCTGGTGTCCGATCTGGCGCCGAGCGGCTGGATACAGGCGGTGCTGTGGTACGGCGCCCTGCTGGTGCTGGTGCGCTTCGGCTACACCCTGTT
>CAJCJE010000969.1 GCA_903970565.1 Candidatus Melainabacteria bacterium
CCGCCGGGCAGCCGGCAGGCCATCCCCACGATGGCGATCGGCTCCCCCGCGTCGGCCACCACGACCGTCGGCGGCGCGACCGTCGGCGCCACGTCACCGAGTTCGTCGCGCAGGTGACGGGCCAGCGCCTGTGGGTTCGGATGGTCGAAGACCAGCGTCGCGGGCAGCTTCAGACCGGTCGCCTCACGCAACCGGTTCCGCAACTCCACCGACGTCAGCGAGTCGAACCCGGCATCCTTGAACGCGGCGTCCGCGCGCACCGCGCCCGCACTGGTGTGTCCGAGCACTGCCGCGACCTGACCACGAACGACGTCCAGGAGCAGGGCGAGCTGGTCGGCCGGCGAGAGCCCGATCAGCCGATCGGACAGGCCGCCACGCTTGTCGCCGGTGCCGGCGGCGTGCGCCTGCTGGCGGCCCGTCCGGACCAGGCCGCGCAGCATGTGCGGTACCGCACCGCCGGCCGCGGCATCGGCCCGCACCCCGCGCAGGTCCAGTGTGGCGGGCACCAGCAGGCCCTGTTCGGAGCCGAGCGCGGCGTCGAACAGTTCCATGCCCTCCGCCAGCGACATCAGCTGTAGACCACCGCGCCGGTTCATCCGGGATCGGGTGAGTTCGTCGGTGTTGGCCGCCATGCCCGTGGTCTGCTCCCACAGACCCCACGCCAGCGACAACCCCGGCAGACCCGCAGCCCGGCGGCTGGCCATCAACCCGTCCAGAAACGCATTCGCCGACGCGTAACTACCACTACCCGCGCCCATGAAAACACCGGAAACCGAGGAATAGACGACAAACGCATCGAGATCCATGTTCCGGGTCAGCTCGTCCAGGTGCCGGACCGCGTTCACCTTCGGCGCGAACACCCTGGCGAGCCGGTCCGGGGTCAGGGTCTCGATCACTCCGGCATCCAGCACACCGGCCGTGTGCACGACGGCGGAAAGCCGGTGCTCGTCGAGCAGCGCGGCCACCTGGTCGCGGTCGGAGACGTCGCAGGCGACGACCGACACCGCCGCACCCTGCTCGGTGAGCTGGGCAACCAGGTCGTCCATCCCCTCGGCGGCACGGCCGCGCCTACTGGCCAGCACCAGACTCCGTACCCCGTGCCGAGCAACCAGGTGCTTGGCCACCAGGCCGCCCAGTGCGCCAGCACCCGAGACCAGAACCGTCCCTTCCGGACTGAACACGGCACGCGAGTCCGAGGACTCCGCGCGGGCCAGACGCGGGACGGAGAAGGTGTCGCCGCGTACCGCGATCTGCGGCTCACCACTGGCCAGCACCGAACCCAGCACCGATTCCGCGCCGTCACCGGAAACCGGGTCGAGGTCGATCAGCACGATCCGATCCGGGTTCTCCGCCTGCGCGGCCCGCGCCAGACCCCACACCGCCGCACCAGCCGGGTCGGACACCGCACCATCACCAGCAGGCACCGCACCGCGAGTCGCCACCACCAACCGCGACTCCTCCAGGCCGCCCCCGGCCAACCACGCCTGCACGACAGCCAACACCCGCGAGGTCAAGGTCAGCGCCGAGTCCTCCCCGCTGACGGCATCCACGACAGCTACCGCAGGCGCGCCGTCCGCCAGCGCCGCCACGTCATCAGCGGTAGCCACCGATGCCCACGACGGCGAAGACTCCCCCTGAGCCAGGGAAAGTTCGGTCCAGTCCACTTGGAACAGTGAGTTGGCGCGCACCGTGTCGGTGCCCAGCCGCGCGGCGGACACCGGCCGCAGCGCCAGCGAATCCACGGTCACCACCGGACCGCCGACCTCGTCAGCCGCCTCCAGCGACAGGCCATCGGCACCCGAGGGAGCCAACCGCACCCGCAACGCCGACGCACCCGCAGCGTGCAGCACCAACCCACGCCAGTCCACCGGCAGCCGCGAATCCTGCTCATCGCTGTGCAGGATCGGGTGCAGGGCCGCGTCCAGCAAGGCCGGATGAATGCCGAAGCTGCCCGCATCCGATCCCTCGGGCAACGCGACTTCCACGAAGGTCTCCGCGCCGCGTCGCCACACCGACCGCACGGCCTGGAACGTGGGCCCGTAGCCGAATCCGCGCTCGGACAGCTCGTCGTAGAAGCCCTCGATCCCCACCTGCTGCCCACCCGCCGGGGGCCACGCGGTGAAGTCGAACCGGTCCGGTGTCGTGGCCGTGGCCGACAGCAGACCGGTGGCGTGCCGGGTCCACGCCTCGTCCTCGCGCTGGGAGTACACGTCCACGGTGCGCGCACCGTCCGCGCCCGGCCCGCCCACCGCGACCTGCACGCGAACGCCGCCGTGCGCGGGCAGCGCCAGGGGCGTCTCGATCACCAGCTCGTCGAGCACCGAGCAGCCGACCTCGTCACCGGCCCGCACCGCCAGCTCGACCAGCCCGGTGCTCGGGACGAGCACGACGCCGCCGATCGCGTAATCGGCCAGCCACGGATGCGACCGCAACGACAACCGCGAGGTGAACGCCAGCCCGTCCGACCGCGGCAGCGACACGACCGCGCCGAGCATCGGGTGATCGGCCCCGGCCAGGCCCAGCGACGGCGCGTCCGTCGCCGCGCCGGTCGCGTGCAGCCAGTAGTGCTGGTGGGCGAAGGCGTACGTCGGCAGCGACACTCGCCCCGGTACCTGCGGCAGGACACCGCTCCAGTCCAGCGCGACGCCGCGCACGAACAGTTCGGCCATCGAGGTCAGCAACCGCCGCGGGCCGCCCTCCTCACGACGCAACGACCCCACGACCACCGCGGCGGCGATGTCGGCGGCGGCGTCGACGATCTCGGTGATCGGCTGCACCAACACCGGATGCGCGCTCACCTCCACGAACACCCCGTGCCCCTGCCCCAGCAGGTCGGCAACGGCCGGCCCGAAACGCACCTGGCCGCGCAGGTTGCGGTACCAGTAGCCGCCGTCCACGACTCCGGCGTCCCGCACCCAGCCGCCGATGA
>CAJCJE010000970.1 GCA_903970565.1 Candidatus Melainabacteria bacterium
CGACGTCCTGCGACCGGACGTCGACGCCGACGAGGTGCTGCTGCTCGTCGGTTTTCTGTGGCGGATCGACGGTTCGGACTGGGCGGCCCGATCCCGGCACCTGCTCGACCTCGTCATGGACGGCCTGCGGCTGCGCGCAAACACCGACCTGTCGCGCGAAGGCGTCGGAGGAACAGTCGGCGCCTGAGCGTGTCGTGTGGAGTCAGTGGGCGGCGGCGCCGATGAGATGGCCGATGCCGAAGGTGACGACGACGGCCAGCGCGCCGAGCGCCAGCTGACGGGCCCCGGCCCGCGGCAGTGGCCGGCCGGTGAGGCGGCCGACGGTCATCCCCCCGGCCAGCAGCGCGACCGCCGTCATGCCCAGTGGCAGGGCCAGGCTGTCGAGGCCGAACAGATACGGCAGCAGCGGCCACAGCGCGCCGAGCGAGAACGCGACGAACGAGGCACCGCCGGCCAGCAGCGGCGAGGGCAGGTCGTTGGGGTCCACGCCGAGTTCGTCGCGGGCGTGCAACCGCAGCGCCTGGTCGGGGTCCTGGGAGATCGCGGCGGCCATCCGATCCGCGGTCTCCTCGTCCGCGCCGTAGCCACGGAACCGCTCGGCCAGTTCGGCCTGTTCGGCCTCGGGGAACCGGGCCAGCATGTCGGCCTCGACGCCGACCTCGGCGTGCACCAACTCGTTCTGGTTGGTCACCGAGACGTACTCGCCGGTGCCCATCGAGAACGCGCCGGCGACCAGCCCGGCCAGTCCGGTCAACACGATGGTGTGCGCCGCAGCGCCCCCGCCGCCGACGCCCGCGATCAGCGAGGCGTTGGTGACCAGGCCGTCGACCGCGCCGAACACGGTCGGCCGCAGCCAGCCGCCCGAGACGTCCCGGTGCCGGTGCGCCGCCCAACTCGGATCGCTGGTGGTTCCCCGGCCGGCTTGCGGACGTCCTGATGCGCTCACGGCGCCCATTGTGCCCACCGATTGCCGTCACCGCTGACATGCCCCGCGCCCTACCATGCGCAGCATGAGTTATCAGCTGGTTGTCCTGATCGCGATCGTGGTCAACGGCGGGGCAATGGCCATCAGCGCCAAGGGCAAGCGCGCCGAACTGGAACGCCGGCTCACCCTGACCGAGCGCAAACTGGCCCAGGTGATGCAGAAGCTCGCCGCGAACGGTGTCGAGGGCATGGCCGACCTGTGGCAGCAACCCCTGCCGCCGGCACCGAAATCCCCGGCTTACCAGCCGCCGGTTTCCCACCGACCGCCGCCGAACCAGTTCGGTCCGCCGGCCAACGATCCGATCGTGCAGGCGGAACGGGAGATCGGTCTGGACGAGGTGCGGTCCCTGTTCCAGCAGGGCAAGAAGATCCAGGCGATCAAGGCCTACCGGGAGCTGACCGGTGTCGGCCTGAAGGAAGCCAAGGACGCGGTGGAGGGAATGGCCGGCCAGTTCTGATCTGTCATATTCGAAGGAGAAAATCGAACGGATGGTCTCCGGACGCCGTTCGGTACGGTCGGGGTTGTGCCTGCGCTGAATGACATCTGCGTTGAATGACATGATGTCGCCGGCATCGGCTGTTCGGCATTGACGGTATCTCCGGGTGGGAATTCGACTCCACCCGGAACGGGGCGAGGGCTCGTGGTGCTCGACACCACGACTCTCGCCCCGTTGCCGCTGTTCAGGCAGTGGGTTGAAGTCGTTCTACCCCACCGGGTGGAGATCTGCTCCCCGGAAGATACGGCGCTCGCCGCACGACACCGGCGCGCCGGGAACCTAGATTCGGTCAGGTGACAGGCACCGAGCGACCGAGCACATCGGGCTGATTCGCTCGGTGTCTCGGTGGCAGTCCGAATTCAGCGCGGAATCGCCGGTCCTGTTTTCCTTCAGCAGCACCCTGAACGGAGAAGTTCGATGAATCACTCAGCATCCGGCGCCGCGGTCGCCCTTGCCGAACGGCCCGCAACCGGTTCCGGCTCCGCCGGCCGGTCGCCTGCGGTGGTGCTCGCGGTGTTGTGCGGGTCCCAGCTGATGGTGGCGCTGGACTCGACGATCGTGAACGTCGCGCTCCCGTCGATGCGTACGGCCCTGGCCCTGTCGCCGGACGCGATGCAGTGGGTGGTCAACGGCTACACGCTCAGCCTGGCCGGCCTGCTGCTGTTGGGTGGGCGCCTGGCCGACGTGTTCGGCCGCAAAGCGGTCTTCCTCACCGGTCTCGGGCTGTTCACCGTGGCCAGCCTGCTCGGCGGCCTGGCGCCGAGCGCGGCCCTGCTGATCACCGCCAGGGTGCTCCAGGGCGTGGGCGCCGCGATCCTCTCGCCGGCCACGATGGGACTGTTGACCGGCGCCTTCCCCGACCCGAACGCCCGACGCAGGGCACTGGGGGCGTGGACCGCGGCCGGGTCCTCCGGCGGCGCGCTGGGGGCGGTGTTGGGTGGGCTGCTCACCGAACTGCTCAACTGGCACTGGGTGCTGCTGGTGAACGTCCCGGTCGGCGTGGTGCTGTTCGCGGTTGCCCGGCGGTGCTTCGCCACCTCCGCCACCCGGTCCCCGGCCCGGCCGGGTGGCCTGCGCCGGCTCGACCTGCCCGGCACCGTCGCGGTGAGCCTGGGCCTGGTGGCGCTGGTCTACGCGGTCGTGGTCACCGACACCGCGCCGTGGGGTTGTCCGCGCAACCTTGCCGCGCTGGGCATCGGCGTCGCCGCGCTCGTCGCGTTCGTGATCATCGAACTCCGCTCGGCGCATCCGTTGCTGCCGCTGGGTTTGTTCCGGCTGCGGGCGGTCGCCTGCTCCAACGGGCTCGCCCTGCTGCTCGGCGCCGGAATCACCGCGATGTTCTACTTCCTGTCGCTGTACCTCCAGAGCGTGCTCGGCCTGTCCCCGGTGCAGGCCGGTCTCGCCTTCCTGCCCGGCAGCCTCGGCATGTTCGTGGGCTCGATGATCGGCACCCGGCTGCTCACCGTGCTGCGTCCGCGCTGGCTGCTGTGCGCGGCGGGCCTGATGGCCTTCCTCGGCGTGCTGTGGCTGTCCAGGATGCCGGTGGACGGATCGTTTCTCGGTGCCGTGCTCGCCCCGGTGCTGGTGGCCAGTCTCGGCGTCGGCATGGGATTCGTGCCCATCACCACCGCGAGCATCCAGGGCGTGGACCCGGAGGGCGTCGGGGTGGCCAACGGGCTGATGCGGACCTCGCAGCAGGTCGGTTCGGCGGTCGGTCTCGCCGTGCTGGCCACGGTCGCCGCCACCACCACCGGCCACCTGTCGCGCGCCGCCGCTTCGCCGCACGCCGCCCTGGTCGCGATGGCCGGTGGCTACCGGGTGGCGCTGCTGTGCGCGGCGGTGCTGGTGCTGGTCGAGATCGGCGTCGCGCTGGCCATGCCCAGGCTGACCACCGGCTCGGCCAAGGACCTCATCCCGACCACCCTGACCACCACCGCGACCAGTTGAAAATCCATTGTGGACAAACGAATGCGCGGGGGCGCCGGCTCGAACCGGCGCCCCCGCGCATTCGCAGGCCGGATTCAGGGGGTGAGGATCAACCTGATGGGGTC
>CAJCJE010000971.1 GCA_903970565.1 Candidatus Melainabacteria bacterium
GCCTTGTCCAGCAACTGCCGGACCTGCTGGAGGGTGCCGTCCAGCCGGTGCTTGCGCTGGATCTTGGACCGCCGCTGCCACAGCCGGGTGCTCAGCTCGTCCAGGCCGGAGGTGCGCCGCAGGCCGCGCCGGAGCAGTTCCTCCAGCGCCGAGCGGGGGGAAGCACCCTCCATGACCTCGCGGCCGATCTCCTCCAACGCCTCGCTGAGGTCCAGCGGCGGCGCGAGCGGATCGGGTCCGTCGTGATAGGGCCCGTAGGAGTAGTGATCGGGACTGCTGCTCATCCCGAGTCTCCTTCCCTGTCGACCGCAGTAGCTGCGCCAACCGTGGTGGCCGTGGTGATCACGCGCCGTAGATGGTGATGTGGTCGTCCTCTGGGTCGGTGTCCTTGGCGACCTGGCGGGCCAGGTACAGCGACTCCAGCGCGAACTCGACCGCCGCGGCGATCCGGCCGGGCGGGTCGGTCGGGGTGACGTCCAGCCTGGCCGCGACCTCGTGCAGCACCGGCAGTTCCGGCAGGGCGGCCAGGACGTCGCGGCCGGGGATGCGTTCGCCGGTGGTGACCAGGTGGCCGTCGGCGACCGCTTCGGCCAGCGGGCGCAGGTTCAGCCCGGCCAGGGTGCCGCGCGCGGTGTCCGCGAAGGCCCTGCGCAGCAGGTGGGTCAGGTGTTCGGTCTCCCGACCCTCCTCACCGGACTCGAACTCCAGCTTGCCGCGCAGCACGGCCGGGACGGCCTCGAGGTCGACCGGGCGGGCGATGGCCGGGTGCTCGCCGGTCAGCGCGGAGCGACGCAGCGCGGCGGCGGCGACCGTCTCGGCGGCGGCGACCGCGAAGCGGGCCGAGACCCCGGAGCGCTGGTCGATCGCGGAGGACTCGCGCAGGTGCCGGACGAACCGGGCGATGACCTCCAGCAGCGCCGGACCGACCTCGGCGACCAGGTCGGCCTCCTGCCTGACCAGCTCGATCTCGGCTTCCACGGTCAGCGGGTAGTGGGTGCGGATCTCCGCGCCGAAGCGGTCCTTGAGCGGGGTGATGATCCGGCCGCGGTTGGTGTAGTCCTCCGGGTTCGCGGTGGCCACCAGCAGGGTGTCCAGCGGCAGCCGGATGGTGTAGCCGCGGATCTGGATGTCGCGCTCCTCCATCACGTTCAGCAGCGCGACCTGGATTCGTTCGGCGAGGTCGGGGAGTTCGTTGATGGCCACGATGCCGCGATGCGCGCGCGGCACCAGGCCGAAGTGGATGGTTTCCGGGTCGCCGAGGCTGCGGCCGGCGGCCACCTTCACCGGGTCGACGTCGCCGATCAGGTCGCCGACCGAGGTGTCCGGAGTGGCCAGCTTCTCGGTGTAGCGCTCGGAACGGTGCCGCCAGGCGACGGGCAGGTCGTCGCCGAGTTCGGCGGCGCGGCGGCGGGAGGTGGGCGAGATCGGGTCGAGCGGGTGCTCGCCCAGCTCGGCGCCCGCGATGACCGGGGTCCACTCGTCGAGCAGGCCGATCAGGGTGCGCAGCAGCCGGGTCTTGCCCTGGCCGCGCTCGCCGAGCAGGACCATGTCGTGGCCGGCCAGCAGGGCGCGTTCCAACTGGGGCAGCACGGTGCGTTCGAAGCCGACGATGCCCGGCCACGGGTTGCCGCCCGAGGACAGGATGGCCAGCAGGTTTTCCCGGATCTCGGTCTTGATGCCGCGCGCCTGGTAGCCGGCGGCCCGGAGTTCACCGACGATGCCGGGCAGGTTCGCGGGGATGGCGGGAGTGCTCACGGCGCCACCTCGCCGGCGCCCAGCCACGCCGGGCACGCTCCCTGTGTCGATGGGTTCGCTACGCATGCTTCGCTCACCCCTTGACGCTACGTCGAATTGTTGGTTCGGTCGATGTGGAGCTGCTCCATGTCCAGACACTGGACCATCATCCTCGCGATTTTCGCTGATCAGCAGCTGCATCTACCACAGCCGTGGTGATTCACTACCACAGGCGTGGTGGTCTTTTCGCTGGGGCCCTTGCGTTTGCGCGCGGAGCTGAGGCGTTATCTTGATAATCGTGTCCTGTCCGAGCGCCACACTGGTGATCTGGACGTCGGCGTGGCTGCACGGCGCCGCCGCGGCCGACGACGTCCTCGACTCCCTGCAATCCTGGGCCGAACTGCACGAAGTCATCGCGCACGACGAGGCGACCGGCGACCTGTTGGAGCTGCCCACCGCCCAGGAGCAGCCGGCCTCCCCCGCGCTGCTGCTCGGCGCGCTGCGCCGGATCGGCGTGACCGCGGGTGAACTCGTCCTGCCGGTGGCCGGTGACCTGCGCGGACTGCGCGGACATGCGCCGTTCGCGGCGGCGGCCCTGCACGCCGGTGAGGCGGCGGTGCTGCGCACCGGCGAGGAAAGCCCCGGCGCCCAGGGTGATCTGGGCCTGGTGCCCGAATGGCGCGGCCCGAACGGCGCCAGGTCGGCCCTCGCGGATCGGGTGGTCCGCTGGACGGCGTTCCGACTGCCGGCCGCGCCGGCCGGTGAGCGAATGCCGCTGGGCGAGGCGGAGCACGGCCTGTCCGGTGCGATGCGGGCGGCGGCAACCGCGCTGATCGAACTGGACGTGGCCAGGCACCGGCCGAACGTGCGGGACGAGATCTCCGCCGTCGTGGCCTCGGCTCCGGAGACCGAATGGCCGGCCGGCGTGCCGCCGAGGGCGCTGAAGGTGCTCCAGCGGGCCGCGGAGGTGGAGGCGATCCTCACCGTCGCGATGACCGACTCGCCCGGCGGTGCCCTGTCCGCGTCGGCGACCAGAGGCCGGGCCGAAGCGCTGCGACCGCTGGACCACGCGGTGCGCGCCGCTCGCAAGGCCGCGGTCGACGAGGCGGTGCGGGCACTGTCCGATCACGCGGACAAGTGCTGATCGATCTCCCGTCGATCAACATGCTTGCCAGGTGACCGTGGACTTTCCCGCATCGACGTTTCCCGAATCGACCGAACCCGCAGCCTCGCGTGCCGAGGTCTTCCTCCGCTATCTCGACTACTTCCGGGCCCGGCTGGTCGAGAAGATCGCCGCGCTGCCCACCAGCGAGCGGCGGCGCAGCCGGCTCCCGTCGGCGTGGACGCCGCTGGAGTTGCTCAAGCACCTGACCTTCGTCGAACTCCGCTGGTTGGAGTGGGGCTTTGCCGGTGAACAGGTCGCGCAGCCCTGGGGCGACCAGCGGGACGACCGCTGGTACGTGCCGGCCGAGGAGGGCCTCGACGAACTCGTCGCGGCACTGACGGCGCAGGCCGCGCGCAGTCGGGCCGTGGTCGAGGGCAGCGAGCTGACTGCGGTCGGACAGCCCGGCCCGCGCTGGAACGGCGCCCAGCCGGCCACCCTGGAACGGGTGCTGATGCATCTGGTCCAGGAATACGCCCGGCACCTCGGCCAGCTCGACGTCGTCGCCGAACTGGCCACCGGGTCGAGCGGCGAGTAGTCCGCCGGCCAGTCGGGTCTGAACCGTCGGGCCTGAACCGTCGGGCCTTACCTGCCGGGTCGGCGGGCGGGTTCGCAGCAGCCGGTCGCGCAGGGTGCGCCGTTGACCGTGCAGCCGAGCACGGCGAAGGTGGAGCACTTGCGGACCGGCGCGTCCTCGGTATGTTCGCGGATCAACTCGACGATCAGCCGCGCGAAGCGCGGATCGGCACCCGGCGTGGCCGCCCGAGCAAACGGCAGGGCGAGCTTCTCGGCGCACTCGCGGGCCTCGTTGTCCAGGTCCCAGACGACTTCGAGGTGGTCGGAGACGAAGCCGATCGGGCTGACCACGACCGCTGGGGTGCCCGCCCCGTGCAGGGCCTCGATGTGGTCGACGATGTCCGGTTCCAGCCACGGCACCTGCGGTGGGCCGGACCGGGACTGCCAGACCAGGTCGTAGTCGGCCCGGCCGAGTTCGGCGGCGACGAGACGGGCCGCCTCGGCGAGCTGCCGGGAGTACAGCCGGCCACCGTCGGCGGGCGGCCCCGCGGCGACGTCGGCGGAGGTCGGTACCGAGTGCGCGGTGAACACCAGCCGCGCGTCCTGGCGAAGCGGCGCGGGCAGCGAGTCGAACGCGGCGCGCACCGCGTCGGCGACGGCCGCGACGAACAGCGGGTGGTCGAAGAACTGGCGGATCTTGACCAGTTCCGGTGCGCCCTCGCCGACCGCCGCGCGGGC
>CAJCJE010000972.1 GCA_903970565.1 Candidatus Melainabacteria bacterium
GAGCCGGCCGAGATGACCGTCCTTGTCGGCATGGCTGGGTTGCAGTTCGCGAGCCCGCTGCAACCGCCAGTGCACCTGCTCGAAGCGGTGATAGGCCGCGTCGACCTCGGCGTGCACCACCGGCGGCCAGTCGCAGTCGTAGGCGGCGAAGACGCCACCGGGGCGCAGCAGCCGGGCGATCTCGGGCAGCACACGCTGTGCATCGAACCAGTGCATGGCCTGGCTGGCGGTAACCACGTCGGCGCAGCCATCGGGCAGGCCGGTCTCCTCGGCCGTCGCGTCGACCAGCGAGAACACCTCGGCGTCCGGCAGCGCGGCGATCCGCGCGCCGGCCACCGCCCGCATGTCGGCCCCTGGTTCCACCGCGAGCACCCGACGGGCCCGGCCCGACCAGATCGCGGTGGACAGGCCCGTGCCGGCGCCGAGGTCGACGACGTCCGGCGCGGCCACGCCGCTCCATCGACACAGCACCTCGACGATTTCGGCCGGGGGCGTCGGGCGGGCCCGGTCGTAGGAATCAGCGAAACCGGCGAACCTGGATATCGAGTCGACCATACCCACAGGGTAACAGTACGAGCGTACTTTTTGTCGATCGTGGCGCCCGTTCGGTCTGCCGAGCAGCCCTGGCGGTCAGATCGCGGCGAGCAGTCCTCGCCGGGCGAGTTCCGGGCGGACGCCCTCGCCGAACCAGTACGCCTCCTCCAGGTGCGGGTAGCCGGACAGCACGAACTCCTCGATACCGACCTCGTGGTACTGGCCGATCAGGTCGGCAACCTCGGCGTGGCTGCCGACGAACGCGGTACCGGCGCCGCCGCGCACCAGACCGACCCCGGCCCACAGGCCCGGATACACCTCCAGCGAGTGCGCGTCGGAGTCGAACTTTCCGCCGTGCAGTTGCGCCATCCGCCGCTGCCCGACCGAGTCGCCGGCGGCGAACCGGGCCTGGGAGGCGGCGACCACCTCCGGGTCGAAGGCGTCCTGAAGCTTCTGGGCGACCGCCCAGGCGTCGGCCGAGGTGTCCCGACTGATGGTGTGCGCGCGCAGGCCGAACCGCAGTTCCCGGCCCTCCTCGGCGGCGAGCTTGCGCAGCCTGACCACCTTCTCCGCGACCAGCGCGGGCGGCTCGCCCCAGGTCAGGTGCACGTCGGCCTGCCGCGCGGCGACCGGGAGCGCGGCATCGGAGGAGCCACCGAAATACAGCTGGGGCACCGGCGTGGGCACGGTGTAGGCGTTCGCGCCCTTGATCTGGTAGTACGTGCCGTCGAAGTCGACCGGGTCGCCGGCGAAGATCGCGCGCATCACGGCCATGAACTCCTCGGTGCGCGCGTAGCGCTCGTCATGGCTGAGGTAGTCGCCGAACCGGGCCTGTTCCACGGGATCGCCGCCGGTGACGATGTTGAGCATCAGCCGGCCGCCGGAAATCTGCTGGTAGGTCACGGCCATCTGCGCGGCCAGGGTCGGGGAGAGCGCGCCGGGGCGGAAGGCCACCAGGAACTTGATCGTCCTGGTCCTGGCCAGCAGCGCGGCGGTGGTCAGCCAGGCGTCCTGGCACCAGGTGCCGGTCGGGGTGAGCATCCCGGTGAAGCCGACCCGTTCGGCCGCCGCCGCGACCGCGGCCAGGTAGTCGATGTCCGGCTCACGCGGGATGCCGGTGTCCACAGGGGACTTGCCAGGTCTGTCCACAATGGATCGACCATCGCCGTGCGTGGGCAGGAACCAGTGCAGGGTAACGGTCATTGCGTGCCCAATCCGGAGAGATAGGTCTTGATCGCGGAGTCGAAGCGGTGGTCGACGAAGTTGGCGAAGTCGACCTTGCCGGGGATCTGGTTGGCGGCGGAGAACTCGTCGGCGAGGTGCTGCTCGGAGTTGATGACGGTGTCGTCCAGCGGTACCGGACGCAGCACGATGTCCACCGCGGCGGCCTGTGCGACGCTCGACGCCAGGCCGGTTTCCCGCGACCACAGCCGCGCGAGCTGGTTGAGGTGCGTCCTGGCCCAGGCATACGCCTTGGCCACGCGGACCACGTAGTCGGCGATGGCGGCGTTCTTGCCGGCGTCGGTGAGGGCGTCCCGGCTGGCCACCTGGACGCTGTAGCCGTTGGAGAGCTGGGTACCGCCGGCGAGGCCGCCGCCGGTCAGCGAGTCTTTGCCGCTGACCAGCGCTCGGGCCCCGGTCTGGAGTTCGGCCTCGGAGACGTAAGGCTGCCAGACCGCCCAGGCGTCGACCTGGTGCTGGGCGAAGGCGGTGTAGGCGTTGCCGGGCTGGAGGTAGGCGAGTTTCACGTCCGAGGGGGTCAGCCCGGCCTTGTTGAGGGTGTTGAGCAGGGTGCCGTTCGCGGAACTGCCCTGGGCCACCGCGATCGTCCTACCCTTGAGGTCGGCGAGGGTGTGGATGGGCGAGTTCGACGGCACCAGGATCGCGTCGCCGACCGGTGACTGCTCGACGGCGACCACGTCGATCTTGGCGTTGGCGGCGGCGGAGAAGATCGGCGGCGTGTTGCCGACCTGGCCGAGGTCGATGGCGCCGGCGGTGGCCGCCTGCAACATCGGCGGTCCGGAGGTGAAGGTGGACCACTGGATCGTGTAGGGCAGGTTGGTGAGCAACCCGGCCGCGCGCAACAGGTTCTGCACGCTGTCGCCGCTCTGGTCCCCGACCCGCAGGGTGACGCTCCTGAGCTGGGCGGCGCTGACCGTGCTGGGTACCGGCGCGGTCGCGGAGTCGGAACCGCCGCCGCACCCGGTCAGGCCGAGCGCCGCGACGGCGGTGACCGCACCGAGAACCAGCAGGTTACGCAGCTTCACTGTCGTCACCATCGTCACTGTCGTTCACTCCAAGGTCGGCGAGTACGTCGGTTCGCAACGGCGCCAGTTCGGCGAGGCGCCGGGGGCGGGGCGCGGTGAGCACGTGTTCGGCGATGATCCGGCCGGCGTCCATGACGAGAATCCGGTCGGCGAGGGCAAGTGCCTCGTCGACGTCGTGGGTGACCAGCAGCACGGCCGGCGTGTGCCTGGCCCACAGCCGGCCGACCAGCCGATGCATGGCCAGCCGGGTCAGCGCGTCGAGGGCGGCGAAGGGCTCGTCGAGCAGGAGCAGGTCCGGTTCCCGGACCAGGGCGCGGGCCAGCGACACCCGTTGCGCCTCGCCACCGGAGAGGGTGCGCGGCCAGGCGTCGGCCCGGTCGGCGAGTTGCACCTCGGCCAGGGCCCGCCGCGCGGTCGCGCGGGGGTCGTCGACCTTAAGGCCGAGCACCACGTTGCGCCATACCGTCCGCCAGTCCAGCAACCGGGGCTGCTGGAAGGCGACGGACACCGTTCCATCCACCGTGGACTGACCGACGACGTCCCTGTCGAGTCCGCAGAGAATGCGCAGCAGGGTCGACTTTCCGGACCCGCTGCGACCGAGCAGCGCCACGAACTCGCCGTGCCGCACGGTGAGGTCGAGCCCGTCGAGCACCCGGCGCGACCCGAATTCCTTGACCAGGCCACGAACGCGCACCGCCAGGGCGCCGGCGTGCGCCGGGGTGCCCTCGGGGGTCGTCAGCTCGCTCGCCACCGCAGCAGCCTCCGTTCGATCAGCCGGACAATGCCGTCGGTGCACAACCCCATCACCGCATAGACCAGCAGGCCCACCAGCACGATGTCGTTGCGGTCGAACTCGCTGGCATTGTTGATCATGTAGCCGAGGCCGGCGCTGGCGTTGATCTGCTCGCCGACCACCAGGGACAACCAGGCCGCCGCGAGCCCCAGCCGCAGCCCGACCAGCGCGTTGGGCACCGCCGATGGCAGCACGACGTGCCGAAGCCGTTCCCAGCGGGAGAACCCGAGCACCGTGGCCGCCTCGACCAGCCGTGTGTCGGCGTCGCGGATACCGGCGTGCACGTTCACGTAGAGCGGGAAGGCGGTACCCAGCGCGACCAGCGCGATCTTCGGGGTCTCGCCGATGCCGAACCAGACGATGAACAACGGGATCAGGCCGAGGAAGGGCAGGGTGCGCAGCATCTGCATCGGCGGGTCGAGGAGCAGGTCACTCCAACGGGACAGGCCGGCCGCGACGCCGATCACCGCGCCGACGACCAGGCCGATCGCGAAGCCGATGGCGACCCGGCGCAGCGACACCACCAGCGCGTCACCGAGTTCACCGCTG
>CAJCJE010000973.1 GCA_903970565.1 Candidatus Melainabacteria bacterium
CAGTACGACAAGCTACTCACCGGCCAGCCGATGTTCCGCAACCGCCTCGCCGGGGTCGGCGTGCTGCCGCTGGACGCCTGCATCGCGCTGGGGGTCACCGGCCCGGTGCTGCGCTCGGCCGGGCTGCCCTGGGACCTGCGCAAGGTCGAGCCGTACTCCGGTTACGAGACCTACGACTTCGACGTGCCGACCGAGACCACCGCCGATGCCTTCGGCCGGTTCCTGATCCGGCTGGAGGAGGTGCGCCAGTCGCTGCGAATCATCGAGCAGTGCCTGCGCAAGATCGAGGCCGGCCCGGTGATGGTGGCGGACGCCAAGATCGCCTGGCCCGCGCAGCTTTCCGTGGGCGCGGACGGGATGGGCAACTCCCTGGAGCACGTCCGCAAGATCATGGGCCAGTCGATGGAGTCGCTGATCCACCACTTCAAGCTGGTCACCGAGGGCTTCTCGGTCCCGGCCGGCCAGGTCTACTCGGCGATCGAGTCGCCGCGCGGCGAGATCGCCTGCCACCTCGTCTCCGACGGTGGCACCCGGCCGATGCGGGTGCACGTGCGTGAGCCAAGTTTCATCAATCTTCAGGCGGCGCCCGCGATGTGCGAGGGCGGGTTGTTCGCCGACGCCATCGCCACGCTCTCCTCGATCGACCCGGTGATTGGTGGTACCGACCGATGACCAGTGACCTGCGCGCGGACGTCTTCGGCGCCGAGGTGGTCGCCGAAGCGCAGGAGATCATCCAGCGCTACCCGCGCTCCCGTTCGGCGCTGCTGCCGATGCTGCACCTGGTGCAGTCGATCGAGGGCTACGTCAGCCCGGCCGGCATCGCCTTCTGCGCGGCGCAGTTGGGCCTGACCACCGCCGAGGTCGACGCGGTGGTCACCTTCTACACGATGTACAAGCGCAAGCCCTGCGGCGAACACCTGGTCAGCGTGTGCACCAACACGCTGTGCGCGGCGCTGGGCGGGGACGACATCTACAAGCGGTTGACCACGCGGCTGGGCACCGACGACGCACCGGTCGGGCACGAGGAAACGGCGGGCGAACCGGGAGAGACCGGCTCGATCACGTTGGAACACGCCGAATGCCTCGCCGCCTGCGACCTCGGGCCGGTCATCCAGGTCAACTACGAGTACTACGACAACCAGACCGTCGAGTCCGCGGTGGACCTCGTCGACTCGCTGCGGGCCGGGCAGAGGCCGGCGCCGAGTCGTGGCCCGGCGCTGAGCAGCTTCCGTGCGGTCTCCCGCGAGCTGGCCGGCTTCTTCGACGACCTGGACACCACTGTGGACGGTCCGTCGGCCGCGGCGGAAACCCTGCGTGGGGCACGGCTGGCCGAGGATCGCGGCTGGACCGCGCCGGTCATGTCGGACGTGCCACTGCCGCTGCCGGTAGCCGAGGAGAAGAAATGAGCACAGACCCGGTAACCCCGGTACTGACCAAGCGCTGGCTGTCCCCGCGCTCCTGGCGGCTGTCCACCTACGAACAGCTGGAGGGCTACACCGCGCTGCGCAAGGCCCTGGCCGCCACCCCGGAACAGCTGGTCAACGTGGTCAAGGACGCCGGCCTGCGCGGTCGGGGCGGCGCCGGTTTCCCGGCCGGCGTGAAGTGGAGCTTCATGCCGCCCAACGAGGACAAGCCGCACTACCTGGTGATCAACGCCGACGAGGGCGAACCGGGAACCTGCAAGGACATTCCGCTGATGATGGCGGACCCGCACTCGCTGATCGAGGGCTGCGTCATCGCCTCCTACGCGATGCGCTCGCACCACTGCTTCATCTACGTGCGTGGCGAGGCGCTGCACTGCGTGCGCCGGCTCAACTCGGCCGTCCGCGAGGCCCGCGCCGCCGGCTACCTGGGCCAGAACATCCTCGACACCGGGTACGACCTGGACATCACCGTGCACGCCGGGGCCGGCGCGTACATCTGCGGTGAGGAGACCGCGCTGCTGGACTCGCTGGAGGGCCGTCGCGGCCAGCCGCGCCTCAAGCCGCCGTTCCCCGCCGCCGCCGGCCTCTACGCCGCGCCGACCACGGTGAACAACGTGGAGACCATCGCCAGCGTGCCATTCATCGTGAACGCGGGCTCGGCCTGGTTCCGTTCGATGGGCCGGGAGAAGTCGCCTGGCCCGAAGATCTTCTCCATTTCCGGTCACGTGACCAAGCCCGGTCAGTACGAGGCGCCGATGGGCACCACCCTTCGCCAACTGCTGGAACTGTGCGGCGGCATGAAGGACGGCATCCCGCTGAAGTTCTGGACCCCCGGCGGTTCCTCAACGCCGATGTTCACCGCCGAGCACCTCGACGTGCCGCTGGACTTCGAGGGTGCCGCCGAGGCCGGCTCGATGCTCGGTACCACCGCCGTCCAGGTGTTCAACGAGACGGTGTCGGTGCCCTGGGCCGTGATGAAGTGGACCCAGTTCTACGAACACGAGTCCTGCGGCAAGTGCACCCCCTGCCGGGAGGGCACCTACTGGCTGGCCCAGATCCTGGAGCGGATGGTCGCCGGCGAGGGCACCGTGAGCGACATCGACACCCTGCTCGATGTCTGCGACAACATCTTCGGCCGGTCCTTCTGCGCCCTGGGCGACGGTGCGGTCTCGCCGATCCAGAGCGGGATCAAGTACTTCAGGGACGAATTCCTCGCGCTGTGTGACAGCAACGCCGTCAACGCGGCACGGGGCAACGATGAACGGCGCGAGCTGGCGGGAGCGCACTCACGATGACCATTGCTCCGGAGCAGAACAGCGATGCCCCCGAGAAGCCACCGGTTCCCGAGGGACACGTGCGGCTGATCGTCGACGGGGTGGAGATCACCGCGCCCAAGGGTGAGCTGATCATCCGCACCGCCGAGCGGATCGGCGTGGAGGTGCCGCGCTTCTGCGACCACCCGCTGCTGGACCCGGCCGCGGCCTGCCGGCAGTGCCTGGTCGAGGTCGAGATGAACGGCCGGCCGATGCCCAAGCCGCAGCCGGCCTGCGCGGTCACGGTCGCCGACGGCATGGTGGTCAAAACGCAGCGCACCTCGGCGGTCGCGGACAAGGCGCAGCAGGGCGTGATGGAGCTGCTGCTGATCAACCACCCGCTGGACTGCCCGATCTGCGACAAGGGCGGGGAGTGCCCGCTACAGAACCAGGCGCTCGCGCACGGTCGCACGGACTCCCGGTTCGTCGACACCAAGCGGACCTTCGCCAAGCCGGTGCCGATCTCCAACCAGGTGCTGCTGGACCGGGAACGCTGCGTGCTCTGTCAGCGCTGCACCCGGTTCTCCGCCGAGATCGCCGGCGACCCGTTCATCGACCTGCTGGAGCGCGGCGCGCACCAGCAGATCGGCGTCGGTCCCGCCGACCCGGACTCGCTGCTGTCCAGGGTGGACAGTCCGAGCGAGGTCACCGGGTTCACCGTGCACGGCCACGACGGCGACATCGCGGTCGGCGACAAGCAGCCCTACTCCAGCTACTTCTCCGGCAACGTCATCCAGATCTGCCCGGTCGGCGCGCTCACCTCGGCCGCCTACCGGTTCCGCTCCCGCCCGTTCGACCTGGTCTCCAAGCCCAGCGTCTGCGAGCACTGCGCCTCCGGCTGCGCCCAGCGCACCGACTTCCGGCGCGGCAAGGTGCAGCGGCGCCTGGCCGGCGACGACCCGGCGGTGAACGAGGAGTGGAACTGCGACAAGGGCCGCTTCGCCTTCACCTATGCCACCGCGACCGACCGGTTCACCCGGCCGATGGTGCGCGACGAGGCATCCGGTGAACTGCGCGAGTCCTCCTGGACCGAGGCGCTGCGCGTCGCGGCGGCCGGTCTGCTGGCCGCGCGCGGGAACAAGGGCGCCGCGGTCCTCACCGGCGGTCGGCTGACCGTCGAGGACGCCTACGCCTACGCCAAGTTCGCCCGGATCGCGTTGCACACCAACGACATCGACTTCCGGGCCCGGCCGCACTCGGCCGAGGAACTGGACTTCCTGTCCTCCACGGTGCTCGGCGCGACCCCGGACAACGGTGGCGTCAGCTACGCCGACCTGGAAACCGCGCCGGCCGTCCTCTCGGTGGCCTTCGAGCCGGAGGAGGAATCGCCGATCGTGTTCCTGCGGCTGCGCAAGGCGGCCCGCAAGAGTTCGACGGCGGTCTTCCACATCGGCAGCCACACCACCCCGGCCGTCACCAAGACCTTCGGCACGCTGCTGGCCTGCGTTCCCGGCGCGGAAGCCGCCGCCGTGGACGGACTGGCCGCGCACGCGCCGGATGTCGTGGAATCGCTGCGTAAGCCGGGCGCGGTCGTACTGGTCGGCGAACGCGCCGCGATCATCCCCGGCCTGTTCGCCGCGCTGCACAAGCTCATCGAGACCACCGGCGCGAAACTGGCCTGGATTCCGCGCCGGGCCGGGGAACGCGGCGCGCTGGAAGCCGGCGCCGTGCCGAACCTGCTGCCCGGTGGCCGTTCGGTCACCGACGCCGCCGCCCGCGCGGACATCGAGCGCTCCTGGGGCCTGGCGGCCGGCAGCCTGCCGGCGCAGCTGGGCCTGGACACCAACGGGATCATTGCCGCCGCCGCCGCCGGTCAACTCGGCGCGCTGGTCGTCGGCGGGGTCGACCCGGACGACCTGCCCGACCCGGAACTGGCCGTCACCGCACTGTCCACCGTGGACTTCGTGGTCAGCCTGGAACTGCGGCCCAGCGAGGTCACCAGGCGGGCGCACGTGGTCCTCCCGGTCGCCCCGGCGGCCGAGAAGTCCGGCAGCTACCTCAACTGGGAAGGCCGGCGCCGCGAGTTCGGCGTGGTCATCGAGCGTGCCGGCGCGCTGCCCGACTGCCGGGTGCTGGACACCCTGGCCGTGGAGATGGACGCCGACCTGTTCACCCAGACCGCGCAGGCCGCCGCCGGCGACCTGGCCCGCCTCGGCGCCCCCGCCGCACCGAGCCCGACCGCCGCGCTGGTCATGGACCCGGCCGCGCCGGTCGCCGCCGGCACCGGTCAGGTCCGGCTGGCGACCTGGCGGCAGCTGTTGGACAACGGCTCGCTGCAACGCGGGGAGCCGCACCTGGCCGGCACCGCCCGCCCGGCCATCGCCAAGCTCGCCCCGGCGACCGCAGTGCGCTTCGGCATCACCTTCGGCGGCGACGTGACCGTGTCCACCGCGCGCGGATCGGTCACCCTGCCGGTACTGCCCGCCGACCTGCCGGTCGACGTGCTGTGGCTGCCGGAGAACTCCGGACCCTCGGCGGTGCACCGGGTACTCGGCGCCGGCCACGGGTCGGTGGTCAACATCGGTCCGGCACCGAGCGGAGCAACCTCGGCCGGCGCCGGCGCGGCCGGATCGAGCGCGGCGGGATCGAGTTCGGCGGGATCGGGCGCGACCGGTTTCAGGCCGGCTGGTTTCAGCGCGGCTAGTGAAGGTGAGGCGTGATGCAGGGTCTCTCACACAGCGGACTCGCCCCGATGTACACCAACGGGGACACGGCGATCCTGCTGAACAACGATCCGGTGTGGCTGTCGCTGATCAAGATCGTGGTCGTCTTCCTATTCCTGATGATCATGGCGATGCTCTGCGTGTGGGCCGAGCGCCGGGTCATTGGCCGGATGCAGCACCGGCCCGGCCCGAACCGGGTCGGCCCGTTCGGTCTGCTGCAAGCACTGGCCGACGGTCTGAAGGTGGCCTTCAAGGAGGACATCCGGCCGTTCCTGGCCGACAAGATCGTCTACATGATCGCGCCGATCATCGCGGCCGTGCCGGCGTTCCTGGCCTTCGCGGTCACCCCGTTCGGCGGCCAGGTTTCCATGTTCGGCCACCAGACCGCACTCCAGATCACCGACCTGCCGGTCGGCGTGCTGGTGGTACTGGCCTGCTCCTCGGTCGGCGTCTACGGCATGGTGCTCGGCGGCTGGGCCTCCGGCTCGCCCTATCCGCTGCTGGCCGCGCTGCGCTCGGCCGCGCAGGTGATCTCCTACGAGATCGCGATGGGCCTGTCCCTGGTCGCGGTCATCATCTTCTCCCACTCACTGTCCACGGCGGACATCGTGCAGGCGCAGGCCAGCGGCTGGTACGGCTGGATGCTCCCGGTCAGCTTCGTGATCTACCTGATCTCGATGGTCGGCGAGACCAACCGGGCCCCGTTCGACCTGCCCGAGGCCGAGTCCGAACTGGTCGGTGGTTACCACACCGAGTACTCCAGCCTGAAGTTCGTGCTGTTCTACATCGCCGAGTACATCAACATGGTCGGCGTCTCCGCCTTCGCCACCACGCTGTTCCTCGGCGGCTGGCACGCGCCGTGGCCGCTGACCATCTGGGGCGGGGCGAACACCGGCTGGTGGGGCCTGCTCTGGTTCGTGATCAAGCTGCTGATCGTGCTGTTCTGCTTCGTCTGGATCAGGGCCACCCTGCCTCGGCTGCGCTACGACCAGTTCATGCGCTTCGGCTGGAAGGTGCTGGTCCCGGTCAACCTGGTCTGGATCGCCGCCGTGGTCGCGGTCCGCGAGATCAAGTCCCGCTACGGCTTCTCCGCGCCGATCGTGCTGGTCATCCTCGGCGTGGTGGTGATCGTCGCGATCGGCCTGGCGTTCGCGGTGCCGGAGAAACGGGTCGAGGACGAGGGTATCCAGCTGACCGGCGGCAACTATCCGATCCCACCACTGGACCTGGTGGTGCCGGAGAAACCGACAGCTCGCCGGCCGTCCTCGGCGCGCCGCAGGGCCGCCGAGCGGGCCGCCGCCGAGGCAACGGCCGTCCCGGCCGGTTCCAGCACTGCTGCTTCCAGTTCTGCGAAGGAGGTTGGCGATGGGGGTGTTTGATCCCATCAAGGGGTTCGGCGTCACCTTCTCGACCATGTTCAAGCGGGTGGTCACCGAGCAGTACCCGGAGGACTACCGGGCCACCGCCCCGCGCTACCACGGTCGCCACCAGCTCAACCGGCACCCGGACGGGCTGGAGAAGTGCGTCGGCTGCGAGTTGTGCGCCTGGGCCTGCCCGGCCGACGCGATCTTCGTCGAGGGCGGCAACAACACCGAGGAGGCGCGGTTCTCCCCCGGTGAGCGCTACGGCCACGACTACCAGATCAACTACCTGCGGTGCATCGGCTGCGGCCTGTGCGTCGAGGCCTGCCCGACCCGGTCGCTGACC
>CAJCJE010000974.1 GCA_903970565.1 Candidatus Melainabacteria bacterium
GGCCGCGAGGGCGCGCCGAACCCGCCAGCCCCCAGGCCGACTCCGTATGCCGATCACCGCGTCCGACAACCCTTCACCATCTCCGATGCCTCCTGGCGTCGGCCCCGCTCCCCGCTCCCCAGCAGGTAAGTCTGGAACTGACGCCGTTGCTGCTGCATTCGCGGATTGGAACCCAGACGTTACCTTGCGAAGGTATCCCACTCACCCGGCCATCCGAAGACAACCGACCAACGCGGGTAGCGGAACCCGCGTTCCGTGGGCAAAGGTAAGCCGAACGGACCGGATAATCATCGCCCGAGGTTGGTGTTCTTGTTCACAACGCGACCCGAACTCGCCGGCACCTTCGGCATGGTGGCCTCCACCCACTGGCTGGCCTCGTCGGCCGGAATGGCGGTCCTCGAACACGGTGGCAACGCCTTCGACGCCGCCGTCGCGGCCGGATTCGTCCTCCAGGTCGTCGAACCCCACCTGAACGGCCCGGGCGGTGAGGTGCCCGCGGTGTTGGCCACCAGGGACGATCCGACACCGCGAGTGCTCTGTGGACAAGGAGTCGCCCCGGCTGGGGCGAGCATCGACCACTACCGGTCCGAGGGCCTGGATCTCGTTCCTGGCACGGGTTTGCTCGCCGCGACCATCCCCGGTGCGTGGGACGGCTGGCTGACCCTGTTGCGCGACTACGGCACCAGGTCGCTGCGCGAGGTGCTGAGTTACGCGATCGGCTACGCGCGCAACGGTTATCCGGTTCTCGAACGGGTCACCGCGACCATCGACACCGTGGCGGAGCTGTTCACCGAGCACTGGCCGACCTCGGCGCGCCTGTGGCGGCCCGGCGGGCGCGCGATTGCCGGCCGGGCAACCAATCCGGTGCTCGCCGACACCTGGGAACGACTGCTCGCCGAGGCCGAACGTGCCGGTGGAGACCGGGTGGCGCAGCTGGACGCGGCCCGCCGGGCCTGGTCCGAGGGATTCGTGGCCGAGGCCGTCGACGCCTTCTGCCGCAGGGCTTTCCGTGACGACTCCGGCGCCGACCATGCCGGCGTACTGACCGGCCAGGACCTGGCCGGTTGGCGGGCGAGTGTCGAGCCGGCGGCCACGGTGGACATCGGCGAGTGGACGATCGCCAAGTGCGGACCCTGGAGCCAGGGCCCCGTGCTGGCGCAACAGCTGTTGCTACTCAACGGCTTCACCGACGAACTGGCCTATGTGGACGGAAAGCCCTCCGCGCACACCGTGCACCTCGCCGTCGAGTGCGCCAAGCTCGCCTTCGCCGACCGCGAGGCGTACTACGGCGACGATCCGCGCGTCCCCCTGCGCGAACTGCTCTCCGCCGAGTACGCCGCCGACCGGCAGACCCTCGTCGGCGACACCGCCAGCCTGACCCTGCGGCCCGGCTCGCCAGCCGGTCGAACCCCGCTGTTGCCGGCGTTCGTCGCGCAGGGGCGCGGAATCGGCGGGGCCGAAGGCGCGGTACTCGGCGCGCTCGGCGACCCGACGGTCAGCCGCAACGGCAGTACCCGAGGCGACACCGTGCACGTCGACGTGGTCGACGCGCAGGGCAACATCATCTCCGCGACACCCTCCGGCGGCTGGTTGCAGTCCTCGCCGACCATTCCCGAGCTGGGCTTCTGCCTGGGCACCAGGGCACAGATGTTCTGGTTGGAGCCCGGTCTGCCGAACTCGCTGGCTCCCGGCAAACGCCCGAGAACCACCCTCTCGCCGACCTTGGCGCTGCGCGAGGGCGTGCCGACGCTGGCCTTCGGCACCCCCGGCGGCGACCAGCAGGACCAGTGGCAGCTGTGTTTCTGGCTGGCGCGCACCGTGGGCGGACTGAACCTCCAGGCCGCGATCGACGCGCCGGCCTGGCACACCACCGCCTTCCCGAGTTCGTTCTATCCGCGCTCCTGGGAGCCGGGCGGCCTGGTGGTCGAATCGCGCCTCGGCCCGGCGGTGCTGGCCGACCTGCGCGGGCGGGGACACCTGGTCACCGACGGCGGCGCCTGGGCACTGGGCCGAATGTCCTGCGTGGCAAGGGATGCCCGCACCGGGCTGTTGCACGCGGCGGCCAATGCCCGAGGTATGCAGGGCTACGCGGTCGGCCGTTAGCACCTCTGCGTCCCGACTCCACCGTCGATCCGGCCGTCGCCGTCGCCGTTGCCGTCGGAGTTGTGGTCGGAATTGTCGGTGGCATCGGAGAGAATGCCGAGCGTGGGTGGAGATGTCGAACTTCGGTGGCCGACCGACCTTGACGACGAGCTGAGTATCGAGGTGCATCGGGTTCTGCACGCGGTGGTGCGGGCCGGTGGCGCGGTCGGTTACCTGAGTCCGCCCGACCGCGCCATGTCCGACAAGTGGCTGACCGCGGTCCTGGCCGCGGTGCGCGCCGGCGACGCGGCGTTGGCTCTCGCGCGGGTCGATGGCCGGACCGAGGCGTTCGGGTGTTGGTCGCGGCTGCCCTGGGAGCCGTTCGTGCACAGCGCCGAGATCCAGAAGGTGATGGCCCACCCGGAGGCCCGAGACAACGGCCTGGGCCGTCGGATCGTGGCCGCGCTCATCGAGCGCGCCCGAGCGGCCGGCCTGGAAAACCTGATCCTGGACGCACGGGGCAACAACCACGGCGCCATCGAGCTGTACGAGGAGTTCGGATTCGTCGTCCACGGCCGGATGCCCAACGTGGTCGAGGTCGGCAACCTGCGCTTTGACAGCGTGAAGATGCACCTCGTCCTCGGCCATCCGCCCGGCGTCGAACTCCGTGGCTCACAACCCGGCGGCCCAGGCTCCTCGCGCCGGCGCCATCCCTGAGCTGACCGGCCGGGGTCGGGCCTGGCCGGGGGTCGGTGCACGCCGAGTGGGTTGGCCCTCACACCGCTTCGGTGACCGGTTCGTCCACCGGCTCGTCGACCGGGCCGGTGCCCGACCGGCGCCGACGCGTCATCTCGACCAGCCACAGCACACACCCCGCGGTCGGGAAAACCGCG
>CAJCJE010000975.1 GCA_903970565.1 Candidatus Melainabacteria bacterium
TCACCCTGCTCAGCGATCACACGATCCCGCTCAACCAGTGCCGCCTCCAACTCGGCCACACGCGCGAGCACCCGCTCAAGCAACGCCTCAGCCGACTCCGGAACCAACACCCAAAGATCATCTCAGAACCTGATCACACCATGCCCATCAGGGCACCAGCCAGCTGAATAGGTACGACGGGAAGGCCGAACTCGTCTGGATGACGCGCAATGTCAGGGCGAACCCGGACAGCTTCCTCCGCCATCTGGTCGGTGATGACGATGGAGACCCGGAATCGACGTGACATTCACCGTCGAGACGGAATCCGTCGTCGAGGTGAACTCGTATCTGGCGCCATTTAATTTCGAGCGGTGAAATTCAATCGGGTGAGTGGGCGGCTCGTCAGGCATGACGGGTCCGCAGTTGATGTCGGCCTCCCGCGACGGCCCGATGTCGACCGGTTGGGAAGTCGGGAGGGGAGCCGGGGCCGAACAGTTCGTCGATCTTCCGGTTGACCGCCGCGTTCCAACGCCGATACTGCAAGGCTTGTAGCACGATGATGACTCCATACGCGAGGCCCGCCAGTACGGCGAGGCCGAGCACGCCCAGGAGAACGGCGAGTTCGATCGACATCGTCCTACCTCCAAAACAGTTGCCAGGGTAAATTGGTCCTGAGGGGTCGGGAATCCGGTGCGCATTCTCGGCCGCGTCAAGATCCACGGTAGCGAGCTGATTTGAGGTCCGGTAATTACACGATGGGGTGAAGGAGAAATGGAGTTTTCGAGTTCGGGCTTTGTGTAAGTACGCGTGGTGGGCCGGCAATCGATTGCCAGAGGTCGATCGCACCCCGCACCGCGAACGGCCGGCCTCGCTGACTACGCGCAGGTTGTTGCTGGCGTAGGCGCGGGCCGGCCGCGCGGATCAGGTCTGTCCTTATCGGACCGTGCCAACTCGGACCAGATCAACTCGGATCTGAGTTGGGAGCAGTCGGAACTCGGGCGGAGACCGGTCGGTGCTCAGGCGATCTTGACCAGCATCTTGCCGGTGTTCTCGCCGCGCAGCAGACCCAGCATGGCGTCGGGAGCGTTGCGCAGGCCCTCGACGACGGTCTCCCGGTAGCGCAGCTTGCCCTCCCGAATCCAGCCGCCGACCTCGCGCTGGAACTCCTCCCGCAGGTTCGCGTGGTCGAGCACGAGCAGGCCGCGGATGGACAGCCGCTTCTTGACGATCTCGGTCATGTTACGCGGGGCGGCCGGCGGCTCGGTCGCGTTGTAGAGCGAGATCATGCCGCAGACCGCGACCCGGCCGTGCACCTTCAGCGCGGCCAGCGCGGCCTCCAGGTGATCACCGCCGACGTTGTCGAAGTAGACGTCGATCCCGTCTGGCGCGGCCTTCTCCAGCTGCTCGGTGACGGGGCCGTCCTTGTAGTTGAACGCGGCGTCGAAGCCGAGGTCTTCGACGAGGTGCCGGACCTTCTCGGCCGAACCCGCGCTGCCGATCACCCGTGCGGCGCCCTTGAGCTTGGCGATCTGGCCGACCACCGACCCGACCGCGCCGGCCGCGCCGGACACGAACACGGTGTCGCCCGCCGTGAGGTTCGCGACCTCCAACAGGCCCGCGTAGGCGGTCAGGCCGGGCATACCCAGCACGCCGAGGTAGGCGCCGACCGGTGCGACCGACGGGTCGACCTTCGCCGCCCCCTTGCCCTCCAGTACCGCGTACTCGCGCCAGCCGAGGCCGTGCAGCACGGTGTCGCCCGGCTTGAGGTGCTCGGCGTTCGACTCGATGACCTCGCCGACCGCGCCGCCCTCCATCGCCCTGTTCAGCTCGAACGGCGGCACGTAGGACTTGCCCTCGCTCATCCGGCCGCGCATGGCCGGGTCCACGCTCATCATCAGGTTGCGTACCAGGATCTGGCCGTCACCCGGTCGCGGCACCTCGGCCTGCACGAGCGCGAAGTCATCCTTGCTCGGCCAACCCTTGGGGCGTGCGACGAGCTGGACTTCCAGGCCGGTCGTCGGGATAGCGGTGGTCATCTGAGACTCCTCCACATCGATGTGCTACTCATGGTCATCCTGTCCCGGTACAACCGTGACCACCCACGAGCAATTCCGAAACGATTCAGTTCAGTAATCTTCGTCACGAGAAACACGCCGGAACGACAACTGCCAGGGGCGGGGAACTACTCGCGCGGCTCGCTTCGGCCGCCGAGCCGGGGCAGCATCGAGGGCTTGCGCAGCGCCTCGCGCAGCGCGGCGGCGGTGTTGTCCACCTCGACGTCGCACTCCAGCGGGTTCATCCTCGGCGCGGGGTGGGTCGGCTCGGGCATCGGTTTCATAGTGAGCCAGTGCTCGTCCCAGAGCTGTTTCATGGCGACCTCCCAGTGCATCCGCACGCTCATCGTCGCCACCCTGGCACGCGCGGCTGTCTCGGTGAGCGCACGGTCGGCCTGCTCCAGGCGTTTTTCCAGCTCCTCGACCAGTGCTCGGTCGAACTCGCGCATCCGCTCGACTGACTCGGTGTTGAGACCGGAGAGTTCCTTGTAGCGTCGGGCCGCGTCGCCGTTCACGATGCCGTCGATTCCTGTTGGTCGTCGATACTGAACGGGATGATCACCTGTGGTCGGGAGTGGGTGAAGCGGTCGAAGAACAACCCGCGCGCGGCACGGGGTGACCAGGTGATCATCTGGCCGGGGGCCAGCGCGGTCAGCTCCTGGCCCTGCACGTCGAACGCGACCCAGGAGCCGATGTCGTCGGCGGGGCCGATCATCGGCAGCGTGGCCTTGAGCCTGCCGACGCCGCGCCACCAGCCCAGGACGTGCACGTTGTGTTCCGGACCGTGCCGCAGCACCTCGCGCAGGTTATCCAGGCCGGTCTTGGGCCTCGTGACGTCCCGCGCCTCCAGGATCGCCTGGGCGGCGTCGATGGCGTAGCCGAAGATGTAGTGCACGCGTTCCGGCTCGCCGGGGGCGGCCGAGCGAGCCTCGGCGAGTTGGTCGGCCAGGGTGGTCAGCAGGCCGACCAGGTCGTCGCGCGGCACGATCACGACCTCGTGATCGTCCTCGCGCAGTCGCTGCGCCAGATTCTCCACGGTGGCAAGGGTTTCGGAGATCAGCGGGCAGAAGGTGAACCGCGCCGTGCCCGGTTCGTGTTGTCTGGCAACCGACAGCGCCGCCGCGCCGAGCACGCTCGCCGCGTAGTCCAGTGACGAGCCCAGCACCGCCAGGTTGCGGCCGGGCGCCTTGAGCAGCGGGGTTCCGGCGGCGCTGCCGGCGACGTCGATCACCTGGCCGAGCAGTGCCAGCGGCTCCGGGGTCAGTTGCAGGGCCTGGAAGTCCGCGGTCTCGATCAGCGAGGGCACGTGTGAGCCGTCGAACAGGCGGGGGC
>CAJCJE010000976.1 GCA_903970565.1 Candidatus Melainabacteria bacterium
GTGCTCAGGCTCGTACCGCCGACGGCCACGACGTTCGGCGAGGTCGCCGGGTAGATCACGCCGTAGTCGGAGTCGCCCGCGGAGGCGGTGATGACGTCGCCGGGGTGGTTGAAGTACTCGGTGTCCAGGCTCGTGTCGGACGAGGCCTCGGTGCCGCCCCACGAGTTGGAGATGTATCCGGCCAGGCCCGCGGCGGTGTTCTCCGCGACATCGAGGCCGTCACCGCTGTCGTCGTCCGCCTCGACCAGCACGATGTTGCACAGCGGACAGGCCGAGGACACCATGTCCAGGTCCAGCGACTCCTCAAGCGTCCAGTCATCCGAGGAGGGCGCCGTCGCGGGCAGCGGCGACGTCGCACCCTCCTGGTTGACCTGCTTGAAGCTCGGCACCACCGGCAGCCCGGCGGCCGAACGATACGCCGCCAGGTCGGCAGCGGCCGTCGGATCGTTGTACGCGTCCACCAGCGCGACCGTACGCCCGGCCCCGTCGGATGCCGAAGCAGCCGTCAGGTTGTACGCCGACTGCAACTGACTCGGGCCGAAGCCCACACCGGACGGGATCGCATCCGGCGACACGCTAGCCGCCTTCGGCGTCACCCCGTCGCGCTTGAGCGCGAAGCAGGACTCATGCCCCACGACCACCACGGCCGAGCAGGCACGGGTGGAACCGGAGTCGGCACTGGTCAGCGCCGGCTGCGAAGCGTGGGCGGAGCCGGCCTGCTCGGCCGAGATCAGCTGGGCGGCCGCCGACGGGGCGGTGGTCCGTGCCGGGGTGGCGACCTGAGCCGTGGCCGCCGCCGCGGCGCCCAGGGACAGCGCGCTGCCCAGGGCGACGGCGGTCGCGACGCGTGCCGGGGCACGCAGACGATCGGTGAATCTCACTGTGGGTATTCCCTTCTCAGGGGGGTGCGGCCGACACCGGGCGATGCGGCCGACCGTGTGGGTATCAGGGCCGGCTCGCCGCTCGGGGCGTGGGCGATCGCCTCGGCGCGGGTGCGGTGTTGGCGGCCGCAAGCGCGCGCCGAGGAGGCGCAGCTGATCGCATTGCAATCCTCGAATGGGCGTGGGTAGTGCTCCGGCGGAGGTGCATGCGTGGCGTCCGGCGCCCTGGCTGCGGCGTCGAACCCCAACGTTCCAGGACACACTGCGAAGGTGTCCATCAGATTACTTTCATAAAACTCTTAGGCATCTATCGCCCGTACCGCTCAAGACGGGCTGTACTGTCCCTCCTCCGCGAAACGCGGAACGCCCCCCGCACGGTGCGGTGCGGCGCACCACGCGGAGGGCGAGTCTCGGGCCGCACCGCGAGATCGCGGACGCGGGCGGGGAGTCAGGCCCGCGCTACGGGCCTTCCGGTCAGGAGAAGACCTCCAGTTCGGACAGCTGCGCGCCGTTCTGCACGTTGTTGGCGGTGAAGGAGAGCTCGACGTAGCGGTCCGCCGTGCCCGAGGGCAGGTTGATCGTGACGGTGTTGCCGGTCGACGGGTTCCAGGTGTACGTCGCGGAACCCACGAGCGTCGTCCAGGTCGAGTTGTCCGTGGAGCCGAGCACCGAAAGGGTCTGACTGCGCGTCTGCCAGGCCGAGGACGGCGGCAGGTCGAGCACCAGGCTGCCGATCGTGGTGGTCGAGCCGAGGTCCACGGTGAACGTGGCGGGCCAGGTGCCGTCCACACTCTCCCAGTACGTGCTCGTGTTCCCGTCGACCGCGTTCGCCGGCACATAGCTCTGGGTGTAGCTCGAGGAACTGACCGGCTGGTTCAAGGCCAGGTCGGTGCTCGACGCGATCCCGCTGCCGGACAGCGCCACCGTCAGGGTGCTGTTGCTCGCATTGCTGGCGACGGTGAAGCTCCCGGCACTCGAACCGGCGGAGGTCGGTGCGAACGTGACAGACGCCGTGCACTTCGCGCCGGCCGCGAGCGAACTGCCGCAGGTGTTGGTCTGCCCGAACGGTGCGGTGGTGGCGACCGAGCTGATCGTGGCCGCCGCCGTACCGGTGTTGGATATCGTCACGCTCTGCGCGGCGCTGGTCGTGCCGGTGTTCTGGTTGCCGAAGGAGAGCGAGGTCGGCGAGGCCGAGAGCGTGGCCGTGCCGCCGGGGTTGGTGCTGCCGGTGGCCGGGAAGATCTCGAACTCGCTGAGCTGGGCCGCGCTCCAACCGGTGTTCGCTGTGAACGACAGCTCGAGGTACTGGTCGTTCGTGCCGGAGGGCAGGTTGAACGACGCGGTGTTGCCCGTCGACGGATTGAAGGTGTAGTTCGCGGAGGGAACCAGCGTGGTGAAGCCGGTGCCGTTGGTCGAGCCGAGCACCGAGAGCGTCTCAGTGCGCGTCGACCACGCGGTGGCCGGCGGCAGAGTCAGCGTCACCGAGCCCAGCGGGTCGGACTGGCCGAGATTCGCGGTCAGCGTCTGCGGATAGGCCGAACCGTCCAGGCTCTCCCAGTAGGTGCTGGCGTTGCCGTCGTTCGCGTTCGACGCCGGGTAGCCGGACGCGCTGCTGCTCGCCGTCATCGTCCCGGCCAGCGCGAGGTTGGTGCTCGAGCCGACGCCGCTGCCGGACAGCGACACCGTGGTCGGGCTGTTGTTGGCGTTGCTGGTGATCGTCAACGTGCCCGGGTTGGCTCCGCCGACGGTCGGGGTGAATCCGACAGTTACCGTGCAGGATCCGTTGACCGCGATGATGGAGCAG
>CAJCJE010000977.1 GCA_903970565.1 Candidatus Melainabacteria bacterium
TACGAGCTGACCACCAGGGAGATCTTCGTCTTCACTCCCAAGGGTGATGTGCGCACGCTGCCGGCCGGTTCGACGCCGGTCGACTTCGCCTACGAGGTGCACACCGAGGTCGGCCACAGCTGCATCGGCGCGCGCGTCAACAGCCGGCTCGTCGCGCTGGAACGCAAGCTGGAGAACGGCGACGTCGTCGAGATCTTCACCTCCAAGGCCGAGAGCGCCGGTCCCAGCCGCGATTGGCTGTCCTTCGTCGCCTCGCCGAGGGCCAAGACCAAGATCAAGCAGTGGTTCGCGCAGGAACGGCGCGAGGAGGCCATCGAGTCCGGCCAGGACGCCATCGCCAAGGAGGTCCGCCGGGTCGGCCTGCCCATGCAGCGGCTGGTCTCGATCGACTCGATGACCGCGCTGTCGCACGAACTGCGCTACCGGGACGTCAGCGCGCTGTACGCGGCCATCGGCGAGGGTCAGCTCTCCGCACGCCACGTGGTGCAGCGGCTGGTCGCGCAGCTCGGTGGCGTCGAGCACGCCGAGGAGGAACTGGCCGAGCGCTCCACCCCGTCCACGGTCACCCGCCGTCGGGGCTCCGGCGATGCCGGCGTGGTGGTCACCGGCGCCAGCGATGTCTGGGTGAAACTGGCGAAGTGCTGCACCCCGGTACCGGGTGACGACATTCTCGGCTTCGTCACCAGGGGTGGCGGGGTCAGCGTGCACCGCACCGACTGCACCAACGGCACTGATCTACAGGGCGCCCCGGAGCGGCTGGTCGACGTGGAGTGGGCGCCGTCGGCCTCCTCGCTGTTCCTGGTCGCCATCCAGGTCGAGGCGCTGGACCGGCACCGGCTGCTGTCGGATGTCACCAAGGTGCTGGCCGACGAGAAGGTCAACATCCTCTCCGCGTCCGTCACCACTTCCGGCGACCGGGTCGCGGTGAGCCGGTTCTCCTTCGAGATGGGCGACCCCAAGCACCTCGGCCACGTGCTGAAGGCGGTGCGCGGCATCGAGGGCGTCTACGACGTCTACCGGCTGATGTCCGCCTCCTGACCGACCCGGTTCTCAGCCCTGTACGACGGCCTGCCGGATGGTCACGGCCAGCTTCGGCCTGCCGTCGGTCGAGGTCGGCGCGCCGCTGGTCGGATCGGTACCGACAATGATGCCTGCCGCCGCGATCTGGTCGAGCACTGCCAGTCCGGCCGGGGAGGTCGTGCCGAACACGGCGTAGTCCGGGGGAAGTTGCGAATCCCCGTAGACCAGGAAGAACTGGCTGCCGCCGCTGTTGGGCTGCCCGGTGTTGGCCATCGCGATCGTGCCGGCCGGATAGATCACCGACGCCTGCTCACCCGGCGGCAGCGGCGCGGTGCTCGGCGCGGGCCGCAACGTGGTCGGCTTCTCGTCCGGAATCGTGTAGCCGGGGCCGCCGCTGCCGGTGCCGGTCGGGTCGCCGCACTGCAACACCTTCAGTGGGGGACTGGCGTAGTCGGTCAGCCGGTGGCAGGGCGTGTCGTCGAAGAAGCGTTGCCGGGCCAGGAACTCGAAGCTCTGCACCGTGCATGGGGCCTGGGCCCGGTTCAGGGTCAGTGGAATGTCGCCGTCGTTGGTCCTGAGGTTGATCACGACCGTGCCGGTGTCCGGCGTCGGGCTCGGATCGTTCGGCAACCCGACCCGGCGGTCGGTCGGCGGGGGCTGCGCGGGCGTCGGCCGGTACCTGCACGGTCCATTACTGGCCTCGGTCGGCATCGGGACCTGGCTCACCGGGACGGTCGGGCCGGCCGGGGTCGAACTGACCGGGATGCTGGCCGGCAGGCCGGTCACCGTCGTCGTGCATCCGGTGAGCAGCAGTACCGACGCCACTGCGACCCCGGCGGCCATCGACGTGAATCCGCCGATGGCCGCCGGGGGTCCAGCTGGGCTGTGTCGTTGTGACCGGTGATCCACCACGCGCACAGTGTGCCCGAGCGGACCGGACCGATCAGCTGGAGGCGCTGCCGATGACCGCCTGCTGGATGGTCACGGCCATCTTCGGCTTGCCGTCGGTCGTGGTCGGCGCGCCGCTGCTCGGGTCGGTGCCGGGGGTGATGCCGCCGGCCGCGATCTTGTTCAGCGTGGTCAACCCGTCAGCGGAGATCGTGCCGAACACGGTGTAGTCCGGGGGAAGCTGCGAGTCGCCGTAGACCAGGAAGAACTGGCTACCACCGCTGTTGGGCTGCCCGGTGTTGGCCATCGCCAGGGTGCCGGCCGGGTAGACGTCCGACGCTTCCTGGCCCTGCGCGGGCGGGGCCGTGGTGGGCGCCGGCTTGAGGTTCTTCGGCTTCTCGTCCGGGATGGTGAAGCCGGGGCCGCCGCTGCCGGTACCGGTCGGGTCGCCGCACTGCAACACCTTCAGCGGCGGGGTCACGTAGTCGGTCAACCGGTGGCACGGCGTGTTGTTGAAGTACGTCTTCTGCGCGAGGTACTCGAAGCTCTGCACGGTGCAGGGTGCCTCGGCCCGGTCCAGCGTCAGCGGGATGTCACCGTCGTTGGTCTTGAGGGTGATCGAGACGGTGCCGGCCTTGGGCGTCGGGTTCGGGTCGTTGGGCAGACCCTCGTTCTTGCCCTTCGGCGCGGGCTGCGACGGTGTCGAGGTGTACTTGCACGGACCACCACTGGTCTTCGCCGGAGCGCTCGCCGTCGTGGTCGGACTGGTACCGGAAGCCTGCGAGCTACCGCCGCGCGTGGTCACGATCAGGGCGATACCGCCACCGATGACCAGAATCGCCACCACGGTGATCGTGGCTATCATCGTCCGACGCCGCTTCGCCCGCTCGGCGCGGCGCGCCAGCTGGCGTTCCAGCTTCCGCTTTGCGGCCTGACGGCGCTGCTCATTGCTCGGCACCGGGATTCCTCCCCAGGGATCTCACAGGTTCAGTAGTAATTCGATAGCGTGACGGTGCAGTTTAGGGCGACCGTATGTGAGGAGAGTGTGGCGGGCCGCTCCGGCTACGCTGTGCGCACCCTAAGTTTCGCCGCTGCCCCGTGCTCGGAGGTCGTTTCGTGCTGGTCGTCGGATTCCCGACCGGAGCGTTCCAGGCA
>CAJCJE010000978.1 GCA_903970565.1 Candidatus Melainabacteria bacterium
GGTCGGCACTGATCTTGTGCGCACCGTCCTCGTTGCCGACCACTGCCCCGATGCCGACCTTGCCGTAGGTCAGCATCCGGCCGTCGTCCTCGGTTTCGGAGATCTCCGCGTTCAACCGTGCCAGGGCACGGTGGGCGACGCTGGACGCCCGGCCCATCCAGGTCGGCGTGGCCACCAGCACGATGTCGGCGGCCATCAGCTTCGCCCGCACCTGCGGCCATTGGTCACCGGGACTACCCAGCGACAACGCGCCTACCCGCCTACCCACTCGATCGGTCCGCGGACGCGACCGGCCGTCACCGGTCGGACCCGGTGAGCAGTTCGCAGACGCCGCGTTCCACCGTGGAGCGGACCCTGTCGTCGGCGAGATCGGCCGATTCCTTTCCGCGCAGGAACTTCCCGATCGTCTCACCCTGCTCGTAGTGTTCGACGAGCCTCGGGTCCACATAGGATTTACGAGCCACCGCCGGAGTGTTGCCGAGATGGTGCGCCACCGTGCGGTACATCTCGGTCTCCGTGCGTCGGCGGCCTCGATTCGAGCCGGGCGCCCGGTCGGCGGACAACTCGGCGGCAGCCAGCACGGTGGCGTTCCAGGTTCGCAGGTCCTTGACCGAATACGGGTCGCCGACGAGTTCCTTGAACCGCACGTTGATGTCGTCGGCGTGCACCTCGCGCCACTGCCGGCCGTCCCGGTACACCAGCAGCCGGTCCCTGCCGGAGCGTGCTCGCCGCAACCCGGACACCACCTTGGCCAGTGCCGGATCGACCAGGCTGAACTCGCGGTCGATGCTGCCCTTGGCCGGATAGTCGAACGCCACCGTCGTGCCCTGCACGCGCACCTGCTCGCGCAACAGGGTCGCGACGCCGTGTGTGCCGTTCTGTTCCGCGTACTGCTCACCGCCGGTGCGAAAGACACCGTGGTCGAGCATTCGCAACGCCACCGCGAGGACCCGCTGACAGGTGAAGCCCCGCCCCGCCAGATCCACCTCCACCGCCTTGCGGAAGTCCGGTAGCAACGGAGCCAACTCCAGGACCCGGTCGAACTTCTGCTCGTCGCGCTGCCGCCGCCACTGCTCGTGGTAGAGGTACTGCCGCCGGCCGGCCTCGTCGAGTCCGGTGGCCTGGATGTGCCCGTTGGGCCACGGAGAGATCCACACCTCACGCCAGGCCGGCGGGATCACCAGGTCCTGGCAACGCTGACGGTCCTGAGCACTGAGCGGGCGGGCGTCCCCGTCCAGATAGCGGAACCCACGACCGGACCGGCGGCGGACAAAACCTGGGCCGGAAACATCACTTCGCCGCAAGCGCATGGTGATACCTCTGTTCACACGGAGTACCGGCCGAGTGGGGTGACGGGCCGAGGACTACCCGTTGCGGGCGATTCCGTCGTCGGGTCTACCGGTTCGGCACACTGGTGTCGCCGGCCGGATGCGTGCCGTCCTCGGCGTCCTGCTGTCGAGCGATGATCTGGGACAGACCGGCCACCGTCTGTTCGAGGACCTTCTGCACGTCGGGACCGTCGGCGTGTTCGGTGTGCAGGGTGATGGCGAGGTCGCACAGTCCGGCCCCGCGCTCGGTCACCTGCAACTGGCCGTGGTAGCCGTTCTCGTTCTGCGCCGACCAGTTCAGCGTGCGCTCGGTGCGATCCACGTGCAGCCACGCCTCGGCGGCCACGGCCTTGCCGTCCACCTCGGCCTCAACCGAAACGGCGTCGCCTCCCTGCGGAGTTGCCCTGGTCAACTGCGGAAAATAGTCCGGCAGATTCCGTACCTCGGCCAGATAGTCGAAGACGACGTCGGCGGACAGGTCGATGGGGGCGGCGTAGGAATAACTGGTCATCCAATTGATCCTTACTGTGCTTCTCGTGACTGTGTGCGGCCTTCGTAGTTTCTGGCGACCGTTTCTCCCCGACTCACCGATCCGGAAGGCTGTTCGGTCGGGTCCTCCTGGGCGAACTGGTCGTTGGCCATCAGCTGCCCTCGACGTCGGCGAGGCCGACGGGTGCCGGCGGAGACAGGTTGCCCAACCAACGGCAGCCGTAACCACCCAAAATGCCGCGACCTCGAAAGACGTACGATTCCGATGGCCGCCGACCGGCCCAGATGATCGACAAATCGCATGTGGATCAAGCCGATTTGCTGGGCGGACGTGCTCGCCGGCTACGGGAGTGTGCAGTCTTCGGCGGCTTCTCCAACTGTCCAGTTGGTTGTCGGGGCTCAGTCCTATGGGACGGCGCGCCATCCCGGCCACGGCCGGTCGCCATGTGTGCCCTGTAGACACGCCAGCCGGCGGATAGTTTGATCTTTCGCGTCGGGGTATCCGGCGGCCAGTTGAGCGGCCATGCACGTCATTCGGAATTCTACTTCCTGGAGGAACCCGAGGACGTCGCCGTCTACGAAAAATCTTCAGCTCACTGACCGCTGTCGCACTGAGCCCGACCGAGACCAAGCAACTCATTCGCACATTGGCCATCGACCTGTACGGAACCGCCCCACCAATCACGACGACACCACGTCGGTCAACGTGGAACCCGGATCGTTGAAGGACGTGCTCAGATCGGCGCTGCTGGCCTGAGCACGTCCACCGTACCGATCGAACCGGCCCGATCCCGAGACCGTCACTCATGATCGGCGGTCTGTCGTCGTTGTCGCTCAGGACCCGTCGGCTCCGGTGGTGATGGCCGCGACCTCTGCGTCGTCCTCCAGGAACCGTATCCGTCCGTCCGGCCCCGAGACCGGGTCGTAGGTGCCCACCTGGGACGGCATGGGAACCTGGTCAACGTTCCGTCGGCCGAGCTGCGCCAGATCGAATAGTACGGCGAACTGTCCGCGATCCACATGTTGTGGTCGCTGCCCTCGGCGATGCCGGACACGGTCCTGCCGCCGATACCGTAACTGTGAACAGTGCCGCTGTTGCTGATATTACCGAAAGAGCCACCGGCGCAGTGAGCCTTTCCGCGTAACCTCTGGTGGCTTTGTGTGATCATCTTCTGTTTGGTCATGTGGTTCGGTGGTGTTCGTGGTGGAGCAGGACCAGAGCGGCGGCG
>CAJCJE010000979.1 GCA_903970565.1 Candidatus Melainabacteria bacterium
CGACGACCGCGAGCACGATCCACCGGGAACCGCCAGTACTCGTCGCGGGCGGGGCCGGGGTGACCGGGGCGTAGACGGCGAACCAGTCCACGTACATCCGGACCGTACCGCCGGTCGCGGGGGCCAGGGACCTGCCCTCGGCGTTCTGCTGGACCTGCATCTGGAACGCCGGCCACATCGGCTGATGCGGAATGTAGCTGGGATCGGTAACCCGGCCGGTGAGCCGGTTGTCCACGAAGTAGCTGATGGAGCCGGGCAGCCATTCCACCGACACGGTGTGCCACTGCGTCAGATCGCCCCGATAGACGCTGCGCAGCTGGGAGTCGTCGCCGGCCCGGTGCGCGGTCTGGGTTTCCTGGGTGCGGTCGGCGTCCAGCCCGGACAGCTCGTAGTAGTCGATCTCCGGCGGCCACACGTTCGACTTCGGCCACAGCAGCGCGACCGCGCTGATCCCGGCGCCGCGATCGACCCGGATGCGCGCCACGTACTTGCCGTAGGTACGCACCATCGCCGGCCAACCGGCCGCGCCGACTCCGCCGGTGATCCACTTCCCGCCTCGGCGCTGCGCGGTGAGCACCAGCCGGCCGTCCTGTTCGGCGGTCTGGGAGGTGGCCCAGGTGGTTGCCCGGCAGCATGACGGCACGCCCCGGTAGACCGACCACCGCGGGGAGATCGCGTCGCCGTTGAAGTTGTCCTGAGCCACCAGTTGCCACTGCTGGCCCTGCTGGCCCTGGGCCGAGGCCGGGAGGCCGGCCAGGCCGGACCAGGCCAGCGCCAGGACCACCGCGAACACGGCACCGAACCTGCGCGGCGCGTCCAGGAACATCCAGCGAACTCCTTCGGCCGATCGAGCTGCGGGCGGCGAACCGGTCAGCGGCCCAGCGCGGCCAACAGCGGCTGGACCAGGATCACCAGCAGCACGATCAGCAACACCCAGCCCAGGATGTCCATCGCGATGATCGGCCTGCCGCGCCGCACGGAGCGCGCGGTCTCGCCGCCCCGTCCGGCCCGGACCTCGACCAGCACAGTCCGCACGCCGAGCAGTACCAGCAGCAGCGCCGACAGGCAGCCACCGACGAGGGTGAGCAGTCCCTGGCTCATGACATCAACTCCCGTGCCGGCGATCCGACGTAGACCCCCGGCTTGACGCAGTCCTTGGTCACCACACTGCCCGCACCGATGACCACGTCGTCGCCGATCCGCACTCCCGGCAGGATCAGCACCCGCGCGCCGACCCAGGCCCGGTCCCCGATCCACACCTCACGGCCCTCCGGCACGGTGGAGACCCGGCCGCTGGGCAGTCGCTCGTGATGCGAGGTCACCACCATCACCTGCGGGCCGAACTGGCAGTCCCGGCCGATGCTGATCGGCGCGACGGCCTCCAGGTACACCTCGCGGTTGATGAAGGTGCCGGCCCCGACCCGGATGTTGCGCATCGGCCCGTGCAGCTGCCCCGAACCGAAGATGTTCGGGGTGTCGATGCGCGCGCCGGCCAGCCGGTAGCCCAGCCAGCGCAGCACGCGCGGCACCGCGTCCAGGCCGAGCAGTCCGTTGACGAAGACGCCGACGGTCATCGCCCACAGGTCGATGCGCAGTTCGCGCAGCAGCCGCTGCCGCAGACTTGGCGTCATGACCGCAGGTCCGAGGTGAGTTCCAGCAGCTGGCTCTGGCCCTGCGCGAAGACCCGCGTGTAGAGACCGGAGGAGATCAGCCGGTCGCCGAGGCCGGTCATCCAGCCGGCCTTCATGCCGTAGTAGATCTGGCCGTAGGCGTCTTGCGCGGCGTTGAGCACCAGGAAGTCCGGATGCACCTTGTGCACGCAGGGATCGGGGTTCGGGAAGGGTTCGCAGGTCGACTCGATGGAGGCCTGTTTCACCTCGCCCAGCCGCTGCCATTCCGACACCGGCGCGTACGCGGCGACCGTGTCCAGGGTCTGACCGTCCCTGGCGATGTCATAGGCCTTCTGCACGGCGTCGATGTCGGCCCTGGTGAACGCGACATAGGCGTCGTTGCCGCCGCGCGCGGCCACATCGCCGAGCATGAGCCCGGCCAGCGCGACCGCGCCGACGGTGATCGCACCACGGCGCAGCCAGGTGCGGCGGAAACCCGCGCTCAGCAGCTCGTTGAGCAGGACGGCGGCCAGCAGCGCGAACAGCGGCAGCGCGAAGAGGTAGCAGCGGATGAGGATCTCGCCGCCGTAGGGTTGGGCCACGGCCAGGCCGAACGCGGTGATCGCCATCAGCACCAGGGTCAGCGAGCGTTTGCCCTGCCGGCGCAGCACGATCGCGCCGAGCCCGGCCAGCGCACCGACCACGACGGTGATGCCGACCCGGACCATCAGCATGTCCTCGCGACCGGCGTTGTCAGAAAGCCGCTGTTCGAAGCCCTGGTTGACCGAGGAGCTGAGGTCACCGATGGAACCGGTGATCTCGTGCAGCTGGCCGATCCAGAAGTCGCGGGCGCCGAGCACGAACCACACGACCGCGGCTAGCAGCACCACGAACGGCAGCCAGCGCGCCCAGAGCCGGCCGCAGATGGCCAGCACGAACAGCAGCCCGGCCAGCATGTACGGGGACAGCTGGTGCGAGGGTGCCAGCGCCAGCCCGAGCACGAGGACCAGCCCGAGCGCGAAGATCCGTTCCATCGGCGTGTTGTCCGGCACCACCGGTCGCAGGAAGGCGCCCGTGGGCAACGGTTGCAGCAGTCCCGGCCGAACCAGGTAGCGGAAGGTGACCGCGAGGCCGGCCAGCAGCAGCAGGAACGTCGATCCCTGCGGGGACAGGTAGTCCTGCTCGGTCCAGTTGCCGATCAGGAACACCCACGGCGCCAGCCAGGCGATCCGGCCGGGCCCGAACACCGACAGCGCGATCGACCGCACCGCGACCACCGCGGTCCCGGTGAGCACGACCGGTGCGAAGGAGATCAGCACCGAGGCGTCCTTGAGGCCGCTGGCCCCGGTCAGCAGCGCGAGGAAGGAGAAGAACCCCGGCCAGCTGAACCGCGCGTCGAAGTTGTGCAGCACGGCGCCGTGCGCGTTGATGTAGTCGGCGAACCCGACGTGCAGCCAGGCGACCGGCAGCCGGCCCACCGGTTCGGCGGCCGGTTGCAGGCCGTAGACGGCGAACACGGTGCACGCGGTGATCAGGGTCAGCGCCCAGCCCCGGCTGTTGGTCCGCAGCTCGACCACGAACGCGACGGCCAGCAGCGGATAGGCCAGCAGCAGCACCGGAGAAAGTGCCGGCAGCAGGCCGAAACTGCCCAGGGTGGTGGGGTCGATCGAGTGGAAGCCGGCCAGCCAGCAGATCACGCCGAGCACGCCGAGCAGCGGGCCGGCGTTGTGCCGCGCCCACGCCGGCCACGGCGCGCGAGGGTCCGGCCGCGCGGCCGGCTGGGGTGCCGGCGCGCTCATCACGGCCGTCATGCGGCTACCCCGGTGGTGATCGGCACGATGTCGGTGTTCTCCTTGATCCGAACTCGGTTGCGCAGCACGAAACCGGCGACGCCGGCGACCAGGACCTGCACGATGACGAAGCCGAGGCCGATGGTGGTCAGATGGGCGGGCAGGAACAGCGCGACCGGGATCATGGTGGCCGCGCTGGACAGTTGCAGACCGGCGACGATGAATCCCTTGCCCTGGGCCTGGGAGACGCCGATGGTCAACAGCACGATCAGCCGGGGCAGGCAGCCGAGCAGGACCAGTTGCAGCGCGGTGGCACCGAGTTCGGCGTAGGCGCGGCCGAACAAGTTCAGCAGCGGATGCGCGATGACGATCCCGATCACCATCAGCGGCCCGAACAGCAGCGCCAGCCGGGTACCCGCGGTCCTCGCCAGTTGCCGCACCCGGCCGGGATCGGCCGCGACGCGGACCACCAGGGAGTTCACGAACGCGGTACCGGCGACGTCCAGCGCGGTCACCGCGGTCCACACCACGAAGAACACCGCGCCGTCGGCCGCCCCGACCCGACCGGTGACGATCAGCGGCATCAGGTAGTACAACAGCGACTGGCCGATGGTGGCCAGGTAGGTCGGGCCGAGCAGATGGGTCAGCTCGTTGCGGTCGGGCAGCAGACCGTCGGGCAGGGCACGGCGTTTCGCCGCCGCGCGCGCCACGATCACGCTGACCACGATCGCGGCGATCCCGGCCGGCACCGCCCAGGACAGCACGATGCCGAGGGCCCCACCGCTCGCGCCGGCCACGACCAGGATGCCGACCCGGCCGATGCCGAAGCCGAAGTTCTTGGTCAGCACCACACCGGCCTTGCCGAAGCTGGTCAGCACCGGGTCCTGGAACTGCATCACGGCCCAGACCAGGGTGGTCGCGGTGAACAGCGGCAGCCCCCAGCCGGGCAGCGCGGCCAGCGCCTGCCGGCCGGCCGGCAGCGCGACGAACACGCCGACGCCGACCAGCGCGCCGCCGATGATGACCAGATAGGTGCGGGAGAGCAGGGTCGCGCCACGACCACCGGCCCGTGGAATCCAGCGCAGCACGGCCGGGCCGAGGCTGAGCTGGCTGAGGCTGGCGACCAGCAGGAAGCCTGAGGTGAACGCGGTGGTCGTCCCTACCACCTCCCGGCTGGCCAGGTGCGCCGACACCAGCCAGCCGACCAGGCCGGCGACCGAGGTGAACGCGGCGCCCAGCGACAGCCAGATGCCGTCCCGGACCATCCGCCCGTTCTTCGCGACGACCTCGTCGAGCGCGGCCTGGTCGACCTCGTGGTCGACCTCGCCGGTCCTGCCGGTCCTGCCGATTTCTTCGACCTTGTCGACCGTCACGGGGTGGCCTCCGCCGGGCTCGGGGCGCGCAGCAGGTGGTGCACCAGCGGCACCAGCGTGAGCACGCCGAGGATGGCGACCGCGCCGAGCGGATGCCAGGCGTTGAGCAGGATCATGGTCTGGCCCAACAGTATGCCGATCGCGATGCTGACCCCGATGCCGACGCTCCACCGGAACGAGGCGGACGCCGACCGCAGGTACGCGGTGATCGACCAGCCGGGCGCGAGCACCACGAACGCGGTGGTCAGGACCAGCCGCCAGTTCCCGGTCGCGCCGGTCAACTGGACCAGCAGGGTGGCCACGGTGAGTGCGATCAGCACCGCCGCGCTGGCGCGACGCTGCAACTCGGGACCGGTCATCGCGCCGAAGTCGATCAGCGCGGAGTTCTTCTCAGCCGTGCTCTGGTGGGTCATCGAGCCATCCGCATCGCAGGCTCAGCAGCGCGCTGGGCAACGGTTTCCAGGGGTTCGGGCAGGCCGAGCCGGCGCCGGGGCGCGGTCAGCACGGACAGTGCCAGCCGAGCCGGCCCGGCGATCATGCCGCGTCGCTCGGCCCTGGACAGTTCGGCCGGGAAGTCCGCGCCACGGCCAGCATTGCGCTCGGAGTCCTCGTCGACGGTGTGCCGCAGGCCGGCCGGGAGTCTGCGCAGCACCGCCAGCAGTTCGGCCGGGCGGCGGCCGACATAGACCGCGAACATCGGAAACAGCCCGGTGCCGTAGCTGTACATCTGCTTGGCCAACTCCGCGGTCTCCCGTCGGTGTTCGTGTCGGACCACGGCGCGCGGGCTGTAGACCAGCATTCCGCCGCCGCGAATCAGTCGGATGAACAGCTCGAGATCCTCGCCGGAACCGGTCGGCGTGCCGGGCCCGAGCAACGGGTCGCAGCCGCCGAGGGACCGGTACGCGGTCGCTCGCCAGGCCATGCTGTTGCCGGAGCCGAACACGCCGGCCGCGAACGGATACAGCGCCAGCCGCCCCGACTCCCCCGGACCGACCGGGCCGTCGACCCCGGCGGAGGTCAGCGTGCGGCGGTGGAAACCCTTGCCGAAGCCGCCCCAGCTCTCGAACCACTGCTGCGCC
>CAJCJE010000980.1 GCA_903970565.1 Candidatus Melainabacteria bacterium
GTTCTTCAAGTATGCGGTGGCGGCTGGGGTGGTGGTTGGCGAGGTTCTGGGCGCCTTGTATGAGGTGTCCGATGATCGCCATCTTCCCGCCGAGTTGCGTGATGGCACCGGTGGGCTGCGTTACCAGGCTGGTCCTCGGCACCGGGTGCGGGTGTCGCGGTCAGCGGGGCCCGATGCGGCGTCGCAGGAGGAATGGGAGGCGCTGTTGGCTGTGGCGTCGTCGTGGCGGGACCGGTTCTTGTTGGTGTTGCTGCGGTTCACCGGGTTGCGGATCGGCGAGGCGCTCGGTCTGCGGCGCAGCGATCTGCATCTGGCGGCCTCGTCGACATCGCTTGGTTGTGCTTTCCCCGGACCGCATCTGCATGTGGTGCGCCGGGAGAACCCGAACGGGTCGTGGGCGAAATCCCGCAACAGTCGGGTGGTGCCGGTGGGGCCGTGGGTTCTGGCCTATTACGACCGTTACCTCCACGAGCGGCTCGAGTGCGCGACTGCCGATGCTTGCGATTTTGTGTTCGTTAACCTGTTCCACGCCCCGTTGGGGGCGCCGATGACCGATTCCGCTGTCCGCCAACTGCTGCGCGGCCTGGGACGTCGGGCGGGGCTGGCCCGTCCGATCCGGCCGCATATGTTCCGTCATGCGACGGGCACCGAACTAGCCGAGGCGGGGGTGGCTATCGACGTGGTCCAGCAGCTTCTCGGTCACCGCTCGATCCTGTCCACCCAGGTGTATGTGCATCCGAGCTCCAGCCGGTTACGCGACGCCGTCGACCGAATGGAATCGAACTCCCGGAAACGGACCAGACCAGACCAAGGAGACCGGCAATGATGATCCAGGCCGCTGCAGCACAATCAGGTCGTCACGGCGACGGGAACGTCGATCACGTCGGGTTGGCTTCGCGGATCGACTGGGAAGACTTGTTCCGGCGGGGCTGGGATCCCGACGGCGAGATGTTCGCACCCAGTCCCGATGACGTGGTGTTCGGATCGGGCTGGTGCGCTGCCGCGAACTGCGAGCAGGTGGCGCATCACCGGGGCATCGGCCTGTGCCGGCGATGTCAAACGCTTTGGGAGACGTCACCGGCGGCGTTGAGTTTCGTGGAGTTCTGCCAGACCGCACCGGCGTGCACCAAGGTGGTGGGCGGCGGGTTGTGTTTGGTCTGTCGAACCCCGGGCCATGAGCGACCCGTGCGAGGGCCGTGGGCTGTGCACGAGTTGCGCTGCCGCGGCACGCGATCACGACCAGACCGTCGCCGCGTATGTGGCTGGCGACGACCACTTCTCGCCGGCGCAGCCGCGTCCCACCTTTGGCAGGTGTGCGGTTGCCGCATGCCGGCGGTGGGCTCACCGAGGCGACCCGAAGCTGTGCGCGCCCCACGATCGGACCTGGGTGGCCGACGGGCGACCCACCGGCCAGTCCTTTGTGGGGTGGAGCGTCCGGGCTCGGGCGCTCGATAACAGCAGCCGGGTGGCGATGTTTACGGGGGTGACCGCCGGCGCCAAGCTCGAGGTGCTCTACGGACTGCACTGCGCCGCCCAGCTCGAGCGTCCAACCGGGATCAAAGCCTTACAGAGCGCGATGAACGCTCTGCGCGCCGAGCGGGCCGGAACGGTGTCAGCCCTCTCCGCCGGGGCCGTCAAGGCCCTCCCCCGAAACGCCCGGCTGTTCCTTGCTTTCGCCGCTGACCGTGTCGCGTTGGCGGCGACCGCCCCGGCTGACGAGATGGCCAAGGACCGCTGGGATCTGCGGGTGTTCGGCTACGAGCGGGGGTGGATACGCTTCGGGCAGCTGACCCAGCCCTGGCTGCGGGCTGGGGCCAAAGCTTGGGTCTGGGACCGCCTCGGCGGCGTCGAGAACCCGGCCCGCCTCGAGCAGGTCGTCCACGACCTCGGGCCGTTCTCCGAGTCGTTACGACGCCACCGCGGCGACCGGGGCGTCGAGCCTGGCCGGCTCGGCCGAGCCGATGTGGTGGCGTTCTCCAACGATCTCGCCCATCTCGAGGCCGCCGGCCGGCTGTCGCGTTTCATGCGCCGCCGTCTCCTGCTCGATGTCGACCAGTTCCTCCGCCAGACCCGCTCGATGGGCCTCACCCGCCCTGGCCGGGCCATGGCGGGCCTGCCTGAGGACGTCGTCGTGCCCCGCCCCGACCGCATCCGAGCCGTGACCCACGGGGACGACGACGACCAGGGTCGGGCGCTGCCCCAAACCGTCCTCGACCAACTGCTCGCGTCAGCAGCGCTCGATCGGCTCGAAGCCGACACCCGGACCATGATCGAACTGCAAGCACTGGTCGGACGGCGCACGGGGGAGTTGTGCGGGCTGCGCTGGGACTGCCTACGCGTCGACGAAGTCGTTGACGAGACCGGCCAGCTCGCTCCTGCGCCGGTGCTGGTCCACGACATGCCCAAGGTGGCGGTGCGCGGCTACCGCCTGCCCATCGACGAGCGGACCGCCGGGATCATCCGCGCCCAGCAGAACCGGATCCGTGACCGTTACCCCGACACGCCCACCGCCCAGCTCGTGCTGTTCCCGGCCTTGACGCGCAACCCTCGCGGCGTGAAACCGTTCAATCCGATCACCTGGCGGGACCGGATCCACACCTGGCTGGTCGACCTTCCTTCCCTGGTCGGTCCCGGCGGCGAAGACTACGACCGCTCCGACATCACCCCGTACTCCTTCCGGCACTCCTTCGCGCAGCGTCACGCCGACGGCGGCACACCCGTCGAAGTCCTCGCCGACCTCATGGGCCACAAGAAGCTGTCCACCACGCAGGGCTACTACCGGGTCGCTCACAAACGGAAACGCGACGCTGTCGACCAACTCGCAGCGCTACAACTGAACCGTCGAGGCGAACAGGCCCGCCCGACCGTCGAACGCCTTCTCGACAGCGAACACCTCCGCGATGCCGTCGGCCAAGTAGCGGTGCCGTTCGGCATCTGCCGGGAACCGACCAACGTAAAAGCCCACGGGCACGCCTGCCCCTTCCGCCATCAATGCTTCGGCTGTACTCATTTCCGCACCGACCCGTCCTTCCTACCCGAACTCCAAGCCCATCTCCACCGGCTCCTGGCCGACAACGAACGCCTCCGCGCCGCTGCCCCCGAACTCGAGAACTGGGCTCGGAACGCGGCGATCCCTGCAGAAGAAGAACTCGCCGCCGTGCGTGGCATCATCGACCGCTGCCAGACGCTACTGGCCGATCTGGCCGACAGTGAACGCCCCGCGATCGAAGAGGCCATCGCCGTGCTGCGCCGCGGTCGAGCCCAACTCGATACCACCGTGCCCGTGCGTTTCCTCGGAGTCGTCTCCTCGCGGACCCCCAAACTCTTCCCGAACGTCATAAGAGACCAGGTGGTGCGCGGCGATGAACCCTGAACCCGGCCAGGCCATGCACAACGCCCGGCGTCTCAACGGTCAACGCAAACGGGGCCTCGTCATCGCCGCTGTCGAGGCCGGACTGCAACGGGGCCAAGAGCTCACCATCGCCGGCGTCGCCCGCGACGCCGGAGTGGGCCGCAAGTTCATCTACGACCATCCCGACCTCAGAGCCGACATAGAACTTAAGGCCGCCCAAGCCGCTCACCGACGCGGCACCGACATGATCACTGACGCCCGTGTCACCGGAGCGTCACTACGAGCCGACCTGGAAAACGCCCGAGCCCAGAACCGTCGCCTCCACCAACAGCTACGATCCCTCGAGAACCGGCTCTCCCAGCTTGAGGGAGCACGACTGGTCACCGACGACCTCCTCCCGCATGACGTGCTCACACAGCTCGCCGAACAGCACACAGCCCAACAAGTCACCCGCCTCGAACAGCAACTCTTCGAGATGACCGACGCGCTCCGACTGACGACCGAGGAACTCGAAGCCGCTCGGACCATCAACCGCGAGCTCATGCAGCGAGCCAACCGCACCGGCGATCCATCAACCTAGGATGACGGATATCGCTTCTCGCACTGCGCTGTGTCGCATCGAGACGCTCACTGCCCGCATCGCCAAGACCGAGACCGCCCGCCAAGCGGCCGTGGCCGCAGCGATGGCGGCAGGTGCGACCTGGGCCGAGATCGGCCACGCCCTCGGTGTCAGCGCCCAGGCCGCCCACAAGCGCAACCGGTGGCTCCGGGCGAGCGCCGACGGCACCGAAACCTGGCACGAGCCGCCCCTTCCCCTATAAACGGGCGTTACGCCGCCACCAGACTCGCGACGGCCCGTCGAACACACCCGACTCTGACGTGTCGACACCACCGTTCCCCACCCCAGCACCTGGTCCGAGACACCAAGACCCATCAGAACACCTCATTCTCCGCCGCCAGTCTGCTGAAAACAGCCGCTCTCGACGCGGGAGTCTCCCTCCGCGAAGTCCAAATCGCCGCCCGGCACGCCGATCCTCGAACGACGACCGTCTCCGACTGCCCCATACCGGCGCCGCCAAGACTTCGACAAGCACG
>CAJCJE010000981.1 GCA_903970565.1 Candidatus Melainabacteria bacterium
GCGCCGACCCCGGCCCCGCCGCCGATGGCCCTGCCCCGTCAGCAGCGTCGCGCCCGTGGCCCGAAGTCGACCAAGCCCGGCGGCAAGGAACTCGACCTGGACGCGGACCTGGCCGAAGGCGCCTGATTCCCCGTTTTTCGCACGCACTGCCCCCTGACCAGCACCATTCCGGTCAGGGGGCAGTGTCATACCCGGATGCCAGCCCTTGGTCGGGAAGACGATCTCGTCGTAGTTGGCCGCACCCTCGAAGCCGCCGACACTCGTGGAGATCCCCGGAAACTCCTCCCACCTCGGTGCTGCCGACGAACCGGCGGGTCAGCCTGCGGTTGTGCACGTGCCAGGAGCCGATGACGAAATCGAAGTCAGTCACGCGGCGAGCCTAGGCACCGGACCCTGACATCTCCCGTCAGTGATCGCGAGCCAGTTGGGACTCAGCCGAGTTTGCCCCGGATCACGTCGAGCACCCGAGGGCCGGATTGGGCCCGCTCGCCACCGATCCGCCAGTTGCCCTCCAGCGCGGCCAGCGCGGCGGGCACGGCCTCCGGGGTGTCGGTGTGCAGTTCCAGCACGGGGGCGCCGGCCTCGACCTGGTCGCCGGGCTTGGCGCGACAGATGATGCCGGCGGCGTGCTGCACCGGATCTTCCTTGCGGGCCCGGCCCGCGCCCAGCCGCCAGGCGGCGACGCCGACCGCGTAGGCGTCGAGGTGGGTGAGGATGCCGGTTTCCGGCGCCGGCACCAGGTGCACGTGCGCGGCCCTGGGCAGCGGCGCGTCCGGGTCGCCGCCCTGGGCGCGGATCATCGTGCACCAGGTTTCGTAGGCGGCGCCGGAGGCGAGGACCCTGGCCGGGTCGACGTCGGAAATCCCGGCCAGGGCAAGCATTTCGGCCGCCAGCGCCACGGTCAGTTCGACGACGTCGGCCGGGCCGCCGCCCTGGAGGACCTCGACGGACTCGGCGACCTCGACGGCGTTGCCGACCGCGCGGCCCAGTGGGGTGGACATGTCGGTGAGCAGAGCGCTGACCGCGACACCGTGCTGGGTGCCGATGTCGACCAGGGTATGCGCGAGTTCCGTTGCGGCGTCGAGGTTCTTCATGAACGCGCCGGAGCCGACCTTGACGTCCAGTACGAGCGCGCCGGCGCTCTCGGCGATCTTCTTGCTCATGATCGAGCTGGCGATCAGCGGTACCGACTCGACGGTCGAGGTGACATCGCGCAGCGCGTAGAGCTTGCGGTCGGCCGGGGCCAGGGTCGGGGTGGTCGCGCAGATGACCGCGCCGACATCGATGAGCTGCTGGATGATCTCGGCCTCGGACAGACCGGCCCGCCAACCCGGGATCGATTCGAGCTTGTCCAGGGTGCCCCCGGTATGGCCGAGGCCGCGACCGGACAGCTGCGGGACGGCCGCGCCGCAGGCGGCGACGAGCGGGGCGAGCGGGAGGGTGATCTTGTCGCCGACGCCGCCGGTGGAGTGCTTGTCCACGGTCGGCCTGGTCACCGCGGACAGGTCGCAGCGCTCACCGGAACTGATCATGGCGAGCGTCCAGCGGGCGGTCTCGGTGGCGTCCATGCCGTTGAGGAAGATCGCCATCGCCAGCGCGGCCATCTGCTCCTCGGCGACGACTCCCCTGGTGTAGGCGTCGATCACCCAGTCGATCTGCGCGGGGAGCAACCGGGCGCCGTCTCGTTTGGTGCGGATCACGTCGACCGCGGAAAACGGCTCCGTCATCGGGGTGTCTCCTCAGTGTGCTGGCAGGAATTCCGGGCCGAAGGCGTCCGGCAGGACCTCGCTCATCGGCAGGATTCCGCGCGGGGTGTCCACCAGGCAGTCCGGGCCGCCGAGTTCGTAGAGGACCTGGCGGCAGCGACCGCAGGGCATCAGCAGTTCACCCGCGCCGCTGCGGCAGGCGACGGCGACGAACCGGCCGCCGCCGGTGCGCCGCAGTTGGCCGGCCATCGTGCATTCCGCGCACAGGCCGAGGCCGTAGGAGGCGTTCTCCACGTTGCAGCCATCGACGGTGCGGCCGTCGTCGCACAGGGCCGCCGCGCCGACCTGGAGACCGGAGTACGGGCAGTAGGCGTGTTGGGCGGCCTGGCGCGCGGCCGAGCGGAGGGCGTCCCAGTCGATCTCGGTGGTCTCGGTGGTCTCGGTGGTCTCGGAAGAAGGCATCCGGCTTATCCCGTGGTGTAGGGCTGGCCGTCGGCGGCCGGCGGGCGGACCCGGCCGACGAGTCCGGCGACCGCGATGATGGTGGCGATGTAGGGCGCGGTAAGCAGCAGGTTCGAGTCGATCGGCGCGCCGGCCTGCGCGAGCAGGCTGCCCAACTGGTTGGCGAACCCGAACAGCAGTGCCGCGGCGACCGCGCCGCTGGGCCGCCAGCGGCCGAAGATGACCGCGGCCAGGGCGATGTAGCCCTTGCCGGAAGACATGTTGATGCCGAAGGTGTTGCCGGAACCCGCACCGATGACCAGGAACGCGCCGGCCAGACCGGCGATCAGGCCGGCGACCAGCAGGGCGCGGTAGCGGGTGCGGCGGACGTTGATGCCGACCGTGTCGGCGGCCTTCGGGTGTTCGCCGACCGAGCGCAGCCGCAGGCCCCACTTCGTGTGGAACAGGGCGAAGTGCACGGCGAACACGAGCACGTAGGTCACGTACAGGAAGATCGTGCCGTCGAAGAAGACCGGGCCGATGATCGGGATGTCGCCGAGGACCGGGATCTGGATCTTCGGGAAGAAACCCGGCGAGTTGAACTGCTGCGGGTAGGCGTCCAGGAGTTTCTGGTACAGGAACGCGGTGATGCCGCCGACGAACAGGTTGAGCACCACGCCGATGATCACCTGGTCGACCAGGTAGCGAATGGCCAGCACGGCCAGCAGCGCACCGACCAGCAGACCGGCCAGCATCCCGCCGAGGGCGCCGATCCAGACGCTGCCGGCGATGGTCGCGGCGACGGCGGCGACGAACGCGCCGAGCAGCAACTGGCCTTCCAGCGCCACGTTCACCACGCCGGCCCGTTCGCCGATGACCCCGGCCAGCGCGCCGAGGATCAGCGGGATGGCGGCCGGGAACAGCGAACCCTGCAACAGCGACACCACGTTCAGGCCGTTCACCGAACCGGCGACCGACCAGATCATGAACGCGGTGACCAGGCAGAAGATCGCGATCGACGCGGACAGCCGGCCGCCGAGCACTCTGGTCGCGCGCAGGATTCCGACGATGACCGCGACCGCGCACAGCACCAGCGCGACCGGTCGCGCGGTGAACGTCCAGGCACCCAGGTCGACCGCGGCGCCGGGCAACGAGAACTGGAGGATCGACTGGTGCGCGGCGCGGGCGGTCAGGCCGAAGGCCCAGACCCCGAACAGGCCCAGCACGATCTGGATGCCGCCGATGAGCAGGTGCTTGGGCACCCTGGCCTTGCGGGCGATGCTGACCGCGACGCTCAGGTTGGTGCTGGCCGCCGCGAGTGCGCCGCCGGCGCTCTCCCTGAGCCGGAACAGCGCGCGGATCAACCGGGGCGCGGCGATGAAGATGACGATCAGCGCCTCGATCACCGTGACGATGTTGATCGAGATGCCGGTGCCGCCGCCGGACGCGGTGGTCACCTGCATGATCCGGCCACCGGCTTGCAGCGCGCCGACCAGCAGGCCGGCGAAGACGGTGCCCCACGGGGAGGAGCGGCCGAGCAGGGCGACGGTGATCGCGTCGAAGCCCACGTTGGAGTCGATGCCCGGCACGACCTGGTAGGAGGTGGCGCCGCCGAGCAGGATGATCGCGCCGGCCAGGCCGGCGAGGCCACCCGCGATGAGCATGGCCTGCACGGTCGAGGAGGACACCGACATGCCGGCGGTGCGGGCGGCGGCCGGGTTCGCGCCGACCGCGCGCAACCGGAAACCGAGGGTGGAGCGGCTCAGCAGCCACCAGACGACGACGGCGGCCAGCAGCGCGAGCACGATGCCGAGGTCGAACTTGAGACCGGGCCCGAAGAACACCGGCAGCTGGGCGTTGGCGTCGATCAGCCTGCTGCCCTGTGGGTTGTTCGCCTGCTCAAGGCTCTTGATGCTGAGCAGGTAGGCGAGACCGGAGATGGCCACGTAGTTGAGCATGATCGTGGTGATCACCTCATGCGCGCCGGTGCGCGCCTTGAGGTAACCGGCGATGAAGCCCCAGAACGCGCCGAAGACGATGCCGGCGACGATCGCCATCAGCACGTGGATGCCGGCCGGCAGGTGCCAGCCGAAGCCGACCAGGCCGGCGCCGATCGCGCCGAGCAGGACCTGGCCCTGGCCACCGATGTTGAACAGGCCGGACCGGAAGGCCAGCGAGATGCCCAGACCCGCGCAGATCAGCGGGGCGGCGGTGTAGACGGTGGTGGAGATCGGGCCGAGGATGCCGCCCAGCGAACCGTCGTTGCCGAACTGGTAGATCGCGCCGGAGAACATCGCCGAGTAGGCACCGGAGACGACGTGCCAGGAGTTGCTGAAGAAGTCGCCGGGCGAGGTGAACACGTAGCCCAGCGAGCTGCGCACGCCGTCGTCGGAGAAGATCATCAGCAGTCCACCGATGACCAGCGCGACGACGATGGCCAGCAGGTTCACCAGCCAGGTCCGGCTGGGGGCGGAGCGTTCCCTCGGCGGCGGCAGGAACTCCCCCTGCGGCAGCGGCTTGTCCAGTGTCGTGGTCATCAGGAGGGCTCCTGCTGGTGGCTCGGGGTTTCCGC
>CAJCJE010000982.1 GCA_903970565.1 Candidatus Melainabacteria bacterium
CCTCGACGTCGCCCCGGTACCGGATGGCGCTGCCGGCCAGCAGCATCCCGCCGCCGCGTTCGGCCGCCGCGAGGAGGTCGGCCTCGTCCGAGGTCAGGCAGACCGGCTTCTCCAGGAACACCGAGATCCCGATGGCCAGCAGGGCGCCGGCCACCTCGGCGTGCAGGTAGTTGGGCACCGCGACGACGGCCAGGTCGACCGATTCCGCGGTCAGCACGTCCACCGAGGGGTACGCCGCGATGCCCGTCGCCTGACTGAACTCCGCGCGCGAGGCCGGGTCGGCGTCGACGGCGGCGACCACCTCGAAGTCGGTGTGGTCGCGCAGCAGGGGAAGCCACAGCTCCCGGCCGGCCCAGCCGAGCCCGACCAGGGCCACCCGGACGCTCATACGGCGGCCACGGCGTCGGCGATGATCTCGGCGGTGAGGTGCATCTCCCGCTCCCCCGCCAGCAGGGTCCGGTGGTGCAGCCAGATGCCGTCCTGGCTGATGGCTTCGGCGTTGGGGCAACGCTCCGCGATCGCGTCCGGGGTTCCCTCGGGGGCGCCGAACTCCCAGAAGGCGTCGGTGCGGTAGATCGCGCGGAACGCGGCGAACGCGGGCAGGCCGGCCTCGATGAGCCGGTCGACCAGAGCGTTGCGCGCCTGCTCGGCGATCCCGGGGATGCGGAACATCGCCATGTAGTGCGAGTTGCGGTCGGCGCGCACGTCGTCGCCCTGGGGGACGACCCCGTCGATCGCGCCGAGCAGCCGGGACAACAGGGTCCAGCGCTCGTCCCGCAAGGCGATCTGGTCGTCGAGGCGACGCAGCTGCGCCCGCAACACGGATGCCGAGAACTCGTTGAGGCGCAGGTTGGAACCGGCGATCTGGTGGTGGTAGCGGCGGTCGTCGCGGGGGCGGCCACAGCTGTGCCGCAGGAACGCCGTCTCATACATTTCCGTGTCCGGGAACAACACGGCGCCGCCCTCGCCCGCGGTCATCAGCTTGCCGTTCTGGAAACTGAACGCCGCGACGCTGCCCAGTTCGCCGACACGCTTACCCTGCCAGCGCGCGCCGTGCGCGTGCGCGGCGTCCTGGAGCAGCGGCACACCCGTGTCGGCGGAGAGCTTCGCCAGTTCGTCCATGTCCGCCATGAGCCCGGCCATGTGCACGGGCATGATCACGCGCGTTCGCGTCGTGACGGCGGCGGCGACCTCCGCCGCGTCGATGCAGTAGGTGTCCGGGTGGACGTCGACCGGGACCGCGACCGCGCCGAGGCGCTGCGCGGCCTGGGAGGAGGAGATGAAGGTGAAGGCAGGCACGATGACCTCGGTGCCCGGCCCGACTCCCATGCACTGTAGGGCCAGTTCCAGCGCGTGCGTCCCGTTCGTGACCGCCAGCGCGTGCTCCGCGCCGTGATGCTCGGCGAACTCGAGTTCGAAGGAGTTCACCTCGTCCCCGCCCATGCGCCACCACTGGCCCTGTTCCAGCGCACGGATCAGGCCGTCCCGCTCGGCGTCGTCGTACTGAGGCCACTGGGGGAATTCTGGTACCTGTCGCGCGTTCATCTCTCTCCGAATCTCCGCTGTGGGTCCAACTGAGGTGGGTCCAATTGAGGAAAAGCGTGAACGACGGCCGTGTGGCGAAAGAATTGCGAGCATCAACCCCTCAGGCCAGAATATGGCGACTCCTGGTGGTCCACATCCCTCGGTCTGGTGGTCATCGGTCCGTCACCAAGACCAAAAAAATCACGGTATGAGTCCAGTTGTCCGTCGAGCATGTGGATTCCGTAGTGGACGTGGTGGCCCAGGGCCGCCGCCTCACGCAGCAGCCGGGTTTCCCGTGGCTTCATGATGATGTCGGCCACCACGCTGCCCGCCGGCAGGAGATCCGACCGGAACGGCAGCGGGTCCTCGGGGCGCAAACCGAGCGGTGTGGCGTTTACGACAATGCCGGCGCCGGCCAGTTGTGGTCCGGCCGAGGTGACGGTTCGGCCCGGCCAGTGCGCGTCCAGGCGGGAACGCAGCCCGGCCAGTTTCGCGCTGTCCAGGTCGCACACCGACAGCCGGTCGGCGCCGGCGGCCAGCAGCGCCGCCGCGATGGCACTTCCGGCGCCGCCCGCGCCGACGAGCGCCACCTGTCTGCCTCTCGGGTCGTGGCCGGCGCCCACGAGTCCGGCCACGAAGCCGAGGCCGTCGAAGTTCTCCGCGTACCAGCTGCCGTCGGCTTCCCGCCGCAGCGCGTTGGCGCCGCCGGTGATCTCCACCATCGGGCTGCACCGGTCGGCGAGCGCGACAACGGCCGCCTTGTGCGGCACCGTGACGAAGATGCCGTCGACGTTGCCGGCGCACCGCAGGCCGCCGACGATCCGGTCGAGGTGTTCGGGCCGCGCGTGCACCGGTACCAGCACCGCGTCGATCCCCAGCCGGGCGAAGATCGGGTTCATCAGCGCGGGAGACTGGACCTGGGTGACGGGATCGCCCAGCACGACATACAGGCGGGTGGTGCCGCTGATGGGTGGAATTGCTGTCATCACGGCCTTTCTGGGAACGTCAGTGCCCTCAGCCGCGCAGCAGCTCCGCGACGGAGTGGGCGAGTTCGATCGACTGCTCGGCGTTGAACCGGGGGTCGCAGGCGGTCCG
>CAJCJE010000983.1 GCA_903970565.1 Candidatus Melainabacteria bacterium
TGCGCCGGTTTCCCGCCGAGGTCCTGTACCGCAACGCCACGGTCGGCCGGGGCGCGTACCTGGTGGTCGGCACGAATCAGCCCCGGCAACTGTGGCTGGAACGGGCCGACGTGCTGATCAGGGACTCCCCCGGCAGCGCGGGCGGATGGCGCCGTACCAGCCTCGCCGCGCTGCCCGGCTGCCTGTTGGCCGCCGAACCGGACCAGGCGGGCCAGTGGCTGGTCGGCGATCGGGACGGCCGACTGGCCCGGTTCGCCGTCCACGCGCCCGGCGACGAGGAACAAGCCGACACCGGCAGCGAGTTCGGCGCGTCCTGCGCCGCCGTGCTGTGTGCCTGGCTGGCGGCCGGAACGGACTGGGCGGACCTGCCGACGCGGCTGACCATCGTGCGGGGCGGCAACCCGACCAGGGTCCTGGTGACTACTCAGGACCCCTCCGGTCCAGCCGACCGCGCAACTGCGCCGCCTGCCCGGTGAACCCGCTGTTCTCGTACCCGGCAACGGCTTCCTGGTAGCGCTCCCGCGCCGCGTCGAGGTTGCCCACGCTCGCCTCAAGATCCCCGAACGCGGCGAGCACCTGGAACCGGTCGAACGGCCGACCCTGGGTGTTCATGGTCTCCAGCGCGACCTCCAGAGCGGCGCGCGCCGCACCGGCCTGGCCGTCGACCCTGGTCAACATGATGCCGCGCCAGAGCGCGACCTTGGCCTGGTTGACCGGTTCGGCCAGCAGCGCGAACGCTCGGTCGGCCTCGTCCAGCAGCGCCAGTGCCTCCGTGGGTTCCACCACCTTCGCGCAGTGCAGACCGGCCAGGGCGAGTCGGCGCCTGTCCTTGATCTTCCTGGCCAGTACGAGGTTGCGCCGCAGCGCTTCCCGCGCGCCCTCGTGGTCGTCCTCGGCCAGCAGCGCGAGCCCGAGGCCCTCCCACGCGGTCGCCTCCAACTCCCGGTCACCGACGCGCTCCGCGACCCGCACGGCCTCGTTGAGCGCGGCGGCGGCAGCGGCCGTGTCGCCGCGGAAGTTGTGGCCGAAACCGGTTTGGCTCGACAGCAGGCTGTACACGGCCGCGTTGCCCAGTTTCTCCGCCGAGTTGAGGCCCAGTGGATGGGTGGCGAGCAGATCGTCGGCGTACTTGCCGCTCTCGTAGAATGGCCACAGCAGCACGCAGCTCAGCTGGACCCGCTGCCAGTCCTGGATCGAGTACAGGTACTCGATGGCGGCGCGGATGTTGAGCCGCTCGGCTTCCAGCCAGCTCCAGGCGGCGGCGCGGTCGGCGAAGGCTCCGCCATCCGGTATTTCCGGGAAATACCGTGAACGCCAGGGTCGTTGCGGCGCCTGGAGTTCCGCGTCCGCGATGCGCTGGAGGTAGTGGTCGAGCAGCCGGCGGGTGGCGGCCTCGCGCTCGACCGGGTAGTCGACCTTGCCGACCATGCCGGTATGCAACCGGATCAGCTCGCTGACCAGGTACCGATCCGATCCTCGCTCCACGACGAAAGAGGCACCGACCAGGTCGTCCATCGCGCTGCTGACCTCGTCCTCACTCGGCCAGCCAACGGCCGCCGTGAGCGCGCCGAGGCTGATCTCGCCGGTGCACGAGGGCAGGCCGAGAGCCCAGTAGCAGGTCTTGGCGGGGTTGTCGAGCAGTTCGTAGGCCGCGCTGAAGACCGCCGAGACCGAGAGATCGTCGTTGCGGGAGAGCGCGCCGAGCCGGTTGTCCTGGTTCTCCAGGACCCGCAGCGTGCTGGCGATCGACCGTCCCCGTGGCCGGGCGAGCATCGAGCCGACCACGCACAGCGCGACCGGTAGGCCACAACACAGCTGGATGATCGCGTCGACCGCGTCCGGCTCCTCGGCGATCCGGTCCGCGTTGACCAGGCGGGCCAGCAGGTCGCGCGCCGCCTCCACGCCGAGCGGTTCCATCGCGAAGAACCGGGTCGGCACGCCAGGACCGAGAGTGCTCAGTTCACGCGCCTCGGTGACGATCACCAGCGAACGGCTGCCGCCGGGCAGCAGCGCCCGCACCTGAGCCGCGGCGGTCGCCCCGTCGATGATGAGCAGTACCCGACGGTCGCTGGTCATGGAGCGGAATGCCTTGGACAGCGCTTCGGTCCGGTCCGGAATCTCCGCGCGGGGCATTCCGAGCGCGAACAGAAAATCCTTGAGGTTTTCGCCGACCAGTCCGGGAGCTTCCAGATCGCTGCCCAGCCGGGCGATCAGGCGCACATCGGAATAGTGCACCCGCAACAGATTCGCCGCGACCACAGCCAGCGCCGTCTTGCCGACCCCGGCGGCACCGCTGATGATCGCGACCCTCGGTCCGTCCTCGGGGCCGTCGGCGAAATCGAGGATGTCGCGGAGCAATTCGTCGTGATTGACGAAGTTTTCCTTGCTGAACGACGGAATCTGATCGTGCAGGTGCACTCGCCACCCCCTGGGTCATGGGCAGCGTACCGAGCCGGCCACCCCCCGTCATGCCAATGGCGGGTAACGGACATATTGCGGACCAAGCATAGGATCGTTTGTGGTGGGTAGTCCGAGACGAGTGGGAAAACGAAAAGGGGTGTGCGCGTGTCCAGTGCCGAACTGTTGGTCGACTCGTTCAACCGAATCCAGGAAGTCGTCCGGGGAGCGGTCGAAGGGCTCACCGACGAACAACTGACCTACCGGGCCGACGAGGACGCCAATTCGATCGCCTGGCTGGTCTGGCATCTGACTCGGGTGCAGGACGATCACATCGCCGAAGCGGCCGGGGTTGAGCAGGTGTGGACGGCGGCCGGCTGGGAGAAGCGGTTCAACCTGCCGCTGGATCGGCTGGCGACCGGTTATGCGCACGGCAGCACCGAGGTCAACTTGGTCAAGGCCAGCGCGGCGGAACTGCTGGAGTACCACGACGCGGTGCATTCGCAGACCATCGCCTATCTTCGGACCCTGACCGACGACGATTTGACCCGCGTGGTGGACACCTCCTGGGACCCGCCGGTGACCCTGAGTGTTCGGCTGATCAGCGTGATCTCCGACGACCTACAGCACGCCGGCCAGGCCGCGTTCGTCCGAGGACTGCTGGACCGCGCCCAGGGGTGAGGGCGCCGCTGTCAGAATGTTTCCACCGCACAGTGCCGACAGGTGGCGCGGACGTAGTCGATCGCCTCGGCGGGCCGGTATGCGATTCTTGGCCGATGAACGCCGAGATGAGCCCGGGTGGGAACACCGACGGACTCGCCGCGCGGCTGATGGCGCGGAACACCGACGGTCTCGCCGGACACCTCGCCGACCGCTACGACATCGAGGTGACCGGCCTCGACGAACTGGATCTCGGGGTGTTCCGCGTCGAGAAATCCGACGGCCAACCCTGGGTCGCGCGAGTGTTCCCGGCGATCCGGCCGCTGGCGCAGGCGCACGGCGACGCCGAGTTGCTGCGCCGGCTGAAACAGGGTGGTTTCCCGGCCGAGCGGTGCGCGCATCCGGAACCGGTGTCGGTGCTGGCCGACCAGGGCGTGCTGGTCACCGAGTTCGTGCCGGGTTCGCCGCCCGACCGCAAGCCGCGCACGGTCGCCATTCTCGGCGCGCTGCTCGGCCGGCTGCACGCCCGGCCCGGCGAGGGTGTCCGACCCGGTGGCGCCTGGCACCACCTGGCCGTCGCCGGTGGTCCGGCCGAGGAGATCGAGGCCGCGCTGACCCTGCTCAACTCCTCGGGCGCCCCGCACCGGCTGTCGGAGGAGGTGCGCGAACTGGACGACTGCGCCGATCTTCCGCATTCCCTGGTGCACCCGGACTTCGTGCCGCCCAACGCGATTCAGACGGCGGAGGGTGGTCTGGTCATCGTCGACTGGACCGGTGCCGGCCGGGGACCTCGGCTGTGGTCGCTGGGCTTCCTGCTGTTCGTGGCAGGGGCGCGCAGCCTGAAGCTGGTCGACGTGGTGGTGTCCCGGTATCGCCGGCACACCCAGCTGCAACCGGCGGAGCTGGAGCGACTGGCGGACGCGATTTTGGCCCGCCCACTGCTGATGGACTGCTGGTCGGTGGCGATGGGCCGCAAGGACGCGGACCAGGTCAGCGCGCAGTGCGCGGACCTGCGGCGCCTCGCCGAGCGGATCGCCGCTCAGGCGCGTCGCGCCTTCGCCGCGCCGCCGGAGTAGGAGCGGACACTTCGTACCGGTCGCCAGGCCGCGCCGGGTCACCGGGTCAGAGCAACGCGACCTGGTTGGAGACGAACCGGTGCCACGGCGCATCCGGTCGCGGTATTGACCTCGACATAACTCGATATTTCATACTAAGGCGGCAAGCACGCCACCTCGAAGGAGCCCAGATGTCATTCACCCCCGAAGAGCGCGACTACCTGGCCGGACAGCAGCTCGGCCGACTGGCCACCTCGGCGCCGGACGGAACACTCCAGGTCAGCCCGGTCGGTTTCAGCTACAACGCGGAACTGGGCACCATCGACATCGTCGGATACCAGATGTCCAGGAGCAAGAAGTACCGCAACGTGCAGGACAACGGGCGGGTCGCGTTCGTCGTCGACGACATCGCCTCGACCGACCCGTGGCGGGTGCGCTGCGTGGAAATCCGGGGCGTCGGTGAATGCGTGCCGCCGACGACCGAGGACCCCTCACCGGGACAGTTGGACGGCGCGCTCATCCGGGTGCGCCCGCGCCGGATCATCAGTTTCGGGTTGGACAACGCCGACATCGCCCCGCACGAACTCGTTCCCGACAGTCGCGACGTGGGCTGAGCGGCCGGTGAACCCGTAGGGTTGGCACCGGACCTTCCGATCGGGCCGACTTGAGGACTCCGGGAGCAACATGGCCAACCTGCGGGAGTACCGCCGCCGGCGCGACGCCGGCCGGACGCCGGAACCGGTGCCGGCCGAGGGCCCGCTGCCCAGGGGACACGACGACGTGTTCGTCGTGCAGCAGCACCATGCCCGCCGGCTGCACTACGACGTGCGGCTGGAACGCGACGGGGTCCTGGTGTCCTGGGCGGTACCCAAGGGCCTGTTGATCGGGCCGGGTCAGGTCCGGCTGGCGGTGCACACCGAGGACCATCCGATGGAGTACGCCGCGTTCGAGGGCACCATCCCGAAGGGCGAGTACGGCGGTGGTGACGTGGTCATCTGGGATCGCGGCCGGTACGAGACGATCAAGTGGTCCGCCGACGAGATCGAGGTCGTGCTGCACGGCCG
>CAJCJE010000984.1 GCA_903970565.1 Candidatus Melainabacteria bacterium
GGCGAGGCCCACCGCAACCGCCGCGCCTACATCGCCGAGGTCGAGGAGCGCGCCCGCCGCGCCGAGCAGAGCCGGGAGGAGGAGGCCAGCCGCCGGGTCGCCGAGGAACGGCTGCGCATCGCTCGCGACCTGCACGACCTCGTCGGCCACCACATCGCGCTGATCAGCGTCCAGGCCGGGGTCGCCGGACACGTCCTGGACGCACAGCCCGAACAGGCCAAACAGGCACTCGCCCAGGTCCGCCAGGCCTGCCGGTCCGCCCTGGACGAACTCGCCACCACCATCAGCCTGCTGCGCGCCCCGGACGATCCGACCGCCCCCACCGAACCCACCGTCGGGCTGGCCGCGCTGCCCGCGCTGACCGACTCGTTCACCGCGGCCGGCCTGTCCGTCGCGCACACCGTCGAGGGCACCGTCCGACCCATCCCCGCCGCCGTCGACCTCACCGCGTACCGGGTCATCCAGGAATCACTGACCAACGTGCACAAACACGCGGGCCCGGCCACGGCGACCGTCCGGTTGAGCTACGGTCCGGCCATGATCAGCATCCTGGTCGCCGACGATGGCGTCGGCCCGAGCGCGGCGGACACACCCGGCCTCGGCCACGGCATCCTCGGTATGCACGAACGCGCCGTCGCGCTCGGCGGCCTGTTGCGCACCGGCCGGCGGCCCGGCGGCGGCTTCCAGGTCTACGCGCAACTGCCCGCGCCCGAATCGACGCCCGCGTGAGCATCAGGGTGCTGCTCGCCGACGACCAGGCGTTGGTGCGCGCCGGATTCCGGGTGCTCGTCGAGTCCGCGCCCGACCTTGAGGTCGTCGGCGAGGCCAGTACCGGGGTCGAAGCCGTCGAACTGGCCAGGACCACCCGCGCCGACGTGGTGCTGATGGACATCCGGATGCCCGAGCTGGACGGCCTCGCCGCGACCCGGCAGATCACCGAGGACGAGGACCTGGCCGGGGTCCGGGTGCTCATCCTGACCACGTTCGAGATCGACGAGTACGTGTTCAAGGCGCTGCGCGCCGGGGCGAGCGGTTTCCTCGGCAAGGGGGTCGAACCCACCGAACTGCTCGCCGCGATCCGCGTTGTCGCGCGCGGCGAGGCCCTGCTGTCCCCGGCCGCGACCCGTGGCCTGATCGCCCGCTTCCTCAACCAGCCCGACCGAGGCGACGCACCCCGGCCCGAACAGCTCGGCGTGCTCACCGACCGGGAACGCGAGGTGCTCGGCCTGGTCGGTGTGGGCCTGTCCAACGAGGAGATCGCCGAACACCTGGTGCTCAGCCCGTTGACGGCGAAGACCCACGTCAACCGCACCATGATGAAACTCGGCGCCCGCGACCGGGCCCAACTGGTGGTCATCGCCTACGAAACCGGTCTCGTCCGGGCGACCGGCGGCTGGCAGCTGTCCTGACCCACCGGCCCGACCCGGCCGACCGCCGCCGCCCGCGCGGGAGGCGTTCGCTCTAGGATTTGAGCCACGCGACTGGCGTGTTCGGGTGGATACAACCACCGGGAAGCGAGTACTGGCGGGCACCGTACGCCTGGGTGCCATGCGTCTACCGGGTTTCAGACCCCTACCGGCCAGGAGGCTGCTGCAATGCACGAGCCAGCGACCCCGCATCTCGCCACGACCGATCCCCAGGTCGCCGAACTGGTCAGCGCGGAAGCGCGCCGGCAGTTCGAGAAGATCCGGCTGATCGCGTCGGAGAACTACGTGTCCACCTCGGTGCTGGAAGCGACCGGCACGGTGCTGACCAACAAGTACTCCGAGGGTTATGCCGGCAAGCGCTACTACGAGGGCCAGCAGGTCGTCGACCCGCTGGAACTACTCGCCATCGGACGGGCGAAGGCCCTGTTCGGCGTCGACCACGCCAACGTGCAGCCGTACTCGGGCTCACCGGCCAACCTCGCCGTCTACCTCGCCTTCGCCGAACCCGGCGACACCATCATGGGCATGGCGCTGCCCGCAGGCGGACACCTCACGCACTGCTGGAGCGTGTCGGCGACCGGTAAGTGGTTCCGTTCCGTGCAGTACGGCGTCCGCAAGGACACCGGCCGCATCGACCTCGACGAGGCCCGCGACATCGCGCTGCGCGAGCGTCCGAAGCTGATCTTCTGCGGCGGTACCGCGATCCCGCGCACCATCGACTTCCCGGCCTTCGCCGAGATCGCCCGCGAGGCCGGCGCGCTGCTGGTCGCCGACATCGCGCACATCGCCGGCCTGATCGCCGGCGGCGCGCACCCCTCGCCGGTCGGCCACGCGCCGGTCATCACCACCACCACGCACAAGACCCTGCGCGGCCCGCGCGGCGCCATGCTGCTCTCCGACGCCGAGCACGCGAAACCGCTGGACAAGGCCGTGTTCCCCGGCTTGCAGGGCGGCCCGCACAACCACACCACCGCCGCCATCGCGGTGGCGCTGGGCGAGGCGTCCACGCCGGCGTTCCAGGACTACGCGCACGCCATCGTTGCCAATGCGAAAGCCCTGGCCGAGGCGCTCACCGAGCGGGGCTACGAGCTGGTTTCCGGGGGCACCGACAACCACCTGATCCTGGTCGACCTGACCAACAAGGGCATCGCCGGCAAGCCGGCCGCGAAGGCACTGGACCGGGCCGGCATCGAGCTGAACTACAACACCGTGCCGTTCGACCCGCGCAAGCCGTTCGACCCGTCCGGCATCCGGCTGGGCACCCCGGCCATCACCACCCGTGGCCTCGGCGTCGCGGACATGCCGAAACTGGCCGAGTGGATGGACCGCGCGATCACGGCCGGCGACGGCGGCGACGAGGCAGCGCTGGACACCGTGGCCGCCGAGATCAGGGAACTGCTGGCCGGCTACCCGATGCCCGGTTGGGCCTAGTCTCCGCCTGATCGGTCGCGGGGCTCGCGTTGCGCCTCGCCGACCGCGACGAACCGACCGCGACGAACCGGCCACGAGCACGTGCTCGTGGCCGGTTCGCGGTGTCCACCCTGCGGTGCCCGTCGATGCTCGTGTCCGTCAGTAGTCGTGGCCGTCAGTAGTCGTGGCCGTCAGTAGTCGTGGCCGTCAGTAGTCGGGATTGTCCTTGGCGCGTTCGTAGGACTTGGTGATCTCGGCCTCCGCGTCGACCCGGCCGACCCAGGTCGCGCCCTCGACGCTCTTGCCCGGCTCCAGGTCCTTGTAGACCTCGAAGAAGTGCTGGATCTCCAGCCGATAGAACTCGTTGAGGTGGTGGATGTCGCGCAGGTGCTCCTGGCGCGGGTCGTCGCTGGGTACCGCGATGACCTTGTCATCCGGCCCCTTCTCGTCGCTCATCCGGAACATCCCGATGGCCCGGCAGCGGATCAGGCAGCCGGGGAAGGTCGGCTCCTGGACCAGGACCATGCAGTCCAGCGGGTCGCCGTCCTGGCCGAGGGTGTCATCGATGAACCCGTAGTCGGCCGGGTACTGGGTGGCCGTGAACAGCGTGCGGTCGAGACGAATGCGGCCCGTTTTGTGGTCCACCTCGTACTTGTTCCGCTGTCCTTTCGGGATCTCGATGGTGACGTCGAAGTCCACGGGTCCTCACTCGTCTGATGCGCTCTGCTGAAGCGGTGGTCAAAGAAGTCGTGCGCGTTACGCCACTAGTGTGGACCATGCGTCGCGCCACAGTGGCCTCCCCAGGGCCGGTAGCGGGTGTGACCTTGCCCCCTAATCAGTCGTTCGGAGCCGGTCGCAGGAGGCCCGCGTGCAGCACGAAGGCGAGCCAGCCTCTCAGGACGCCGGAACGCCCATCCGGCCTGATGAGGAAGCCGCCCACCTGCCTCACACCGAACCGGGGACGCCCGCCCCGGACGGGGTGAAGGCCGAGGCAGACGCTGTACCAATCGTGCCGGCCGAGCCTGTCGAGGGCCCGGTCGAGGCACCCACGACCGACCGGTCCGAGGCATCGGATGACGCCGAGGACGAGCCCTCGGAGGCCGAGACCGAGACGGACACCACACCGGCTCCGCCGCCCGCCGCCTCCGCCGCGCCGTCGCCGACCGGTCCCGAGAACCCCGCTGACCTCGACGAAGTCAATGCCGAGGCCGACGAAGCCCACGACATCGAGCGGTCAGCGGGTGGCCAGGGTCCGGAACCGGCCGAAGACGAGTCTGCCGAAGTCACTCCTTCGAGTGATGATGACGAGTCCGATCCCGCCTCCTCGGCCGAAGAACCGGACGAACCGGCTGAACCGGTTGACGAGGCTGAACCGGTTGAAGCCGACGTCGAGCCGGAACCGGCGACCGTCGAGCAGGCTGAGGCTGACGAACCTCAGGCGGAGCCGGCGACCGACGAGGCCGTCGACGAGGAGCCGGCGGACGAAGAGTCCATCGAGCCCTCGCTGCCCGAACCGGTCGAGGTCGAGGAACCGGCAGCTGAGCCGGTCGAGGAGCCGGGTGAATCAGCCGACGCGCATCAGCCGGAGGTCGAGCCCACCGCTCCCGTCGAGACCACGGCCGACGAACCCCCGACTGACGAGCCGCCGACCGAACAACCAGCCCCCGACGAACCGGTTGCCGAGGAATCGGCCGTCCCACCCGAGGAGGCGGCCGAAGCTGAGGCCGGCCTCCCCGAGCCGGTTGCCGAGGATCAGCCGGTCGAGCGCGACGAGCCCGAGCGCGACGGGGTCGAGCA
>CAJCJE010000985.1 GCA_903970565.1 Candidatus Melainabacteria bacterium
ACTACGACCCGCGCTCCTGTTTGTGGAGAACGTCGCCGCGCTTCGCTGGCGCAACGGAGGTCTCCACCGTGTACTCGGCGACCTGGCCGAAGCGGGGTATGACGCGGCGTGGCGTAGCGTCCGCGCCGCCGATGTCGGCGCGGCACACCGACGCGAACGGGTGTTCCTGCTTTATCTGGACAATTTCATGATCGACGGCTGTGGATTCACGCGATCGTGTATCGCCCGATTCAGGCGGTCGCCCTCGGATACTCTCTGCCGTTCACACCTGGATCCCGGTGCCACTCATGGCCAGTTCCGAGCGGATCAGCTCCAGCAGCCGGCCCATCCAGTTTCGTCCCTGCATCCCGCGCTGGCCCCAGAATGTCGAACCCACCTCGGTGTAGATCAGCCGCGTTGCTCCTGTGGCCGTCAGCGTTTCGGCGAGATCGGGATGTTGGTTGAACTTCACGCGCAGCAGGTGTGCCATGACCGCTGTCCGTGCCTGGGGCCAGCCCACGCGCAGGGTGGATTTCTCGGCAATCTTCTGGGCGGCGTATGGCGTGTCGGCGCAGCGAATCGCGGCTTGGTCCTGATCGTCGGCAACTGCCAGAGCCCAGTAAGCGTGCGTGACGGTCGGATAGGTCTGTTCGTCGACGGTAATCGGCGTGGGGAACTCATTGCGCAACGCCAAGATGCCGGGATCCTGCGGCCAGCCGCGCGGAAAGAATGCCTGGTTGATGATGATGCTGGTTTCGATCGGCTCGGTTTGACCGTCCGTCGGCGCCTTGTTCGCATAACGGTGGCGCTGTTGCTCCCGGTCAGCGAAGTAGTCCAGAGCCGCGGAATGCACTTCCTCAGTGACCGCTACCGCGTGGCCGTATCGGTCGAGTTCACTGCCCGGCCCCGCCACCAGCACCCGCAATGGCCAGTCTTTCCGATCCTGGTCACCAAGGGCATAGATCCGCATGTGTTCGGGAATCGCTTCGTACGTTGCGCGCAGCTTCGCACGGTTGTCCTCACTCGGTTGGCCCCGGAAGACGTCAAGTGCTGCAAGGCACCGGTCCGTCGAGTCTGGCCGGCCATTGAGCTGGTCGACGTCGTCGCGGACCTCACCCAGCAACATCTCGGGGGTCAGCCAGGTCCGTGGCTCGGTGAATGTCCACGCCGCGAGGTGATGGGCCGAGGCTCGCGCGCCGTCGACCAGTTTGGTGGCCACCCAGCCCGAGGCGAGCTTGGTGGCGAACTCGTCGAGGGTCACCAGCCCCGAGCAGTCGACCATGCCATCCGCGTAGATCAACAGGTCCGTGAGGTAGTACGTTCCGCCGTTGCGGATGAAGGCGTGCCGCCAGGTTCCCTCGATGCGCTCGCCGTCCACGTTCCGCCAGGTTCGCTGTCGTATCCCCACGAGCGACAGCGTAGCTCCCGCTCTCACTCGGCGAGCCCGAAGACGCTATGCAAGTGGCTAGTTGTGGGACTCGCCGAGATCGTCCAGGAGGCTGGCGATGCGGTCAGCGGTGCGTTGGTGGCGTTCCACCTCGCGTTCCCAGCCACGGGTTACGGCATCGGCACAGAGTTGCCGTTCGGTGTCGAGGCGCGCCCGCAGTCGGTTGGCGTATTGCGGGGTGGTGACGAACTTGACGCAGTTGAGGTAGAGGTCGCACTCGCAAGGGCCTTCTTGCGGCAGGCGCAGGCAGCGCCCTGCCCTCCAACAGATCGACCACCCGGTCACGGCGGGACTTCTGCCGCACCCCGGCCGGGTGGTCGTTGCGCTTGCGGACGAACACGCGGCGCTGCCCGTAGGAGATGTCCTCCAGTTGCATCCCCAGTGCTTCGCCGGGGCGCAGCCCGCCCTCCCACATCACCTCCAGCAGCGCGCGGTCCCGCCGGGTCCGCAGCTCAGACAGGACCGCTGTGTAGATCTCGTCAGGCATCGGACGAGGCAGCGCCTCGACCGTCTTCACCCGCAACGCGCGGCGGATCGGCCGCTGTTGACGGGCGTTGTCCAACGGCGGCCGATACCGGGCTGGAACGCGCGCGGCGGCGTGATCGGCGACCTTGACGATCGAGTTCTCTCGGCCTGAATAGGCCGCGCTGGCGATCAGGAACTCGTAGAACGAGGACACCGCCGCCAGTACTCGATTGCAGGTCTTCGCCGAGAGCACCCGACCCTGGCCGGTGACCACACCCAGCTCCAGGCGCTGGGCTCGCCGCGAAGAGGACTGCAACCGCAGCCATTGCAGGAACTGCATCGCCTGGGGCGGACCGAATTCCGCGACCGGCAGGCCGGTCTCCCGGAGAAACAGGAACAGCTTCTGCAAGTCGTGGGCATAGGCCCGCACTGTGTTCGACGAGCATTCCCGTACGGCGAGCAGCCGCAGGAACTCGTCGACTTCGGCAACCACTTCGCCGCCGTCGTCCACCAACCGCACTGCCGGCCGTCCAGGCCCGGGACCAGCCACTTTGTCCACACGCATGCAGAGGACCTTATGCACAGCGATCAAGTTCGGCAGTCCCTGAGAAGGGTGAACTGTCCAGATAAGATGGTCGCCTGGCCGCGCCTCATTGCCCGCCCGGATGCTGCCGACACCGCAGGCGCGCGATGGCGACAACCGGGGGCCAGCAGATCCGGCACGACGTCGAGCTGGCGGGCACCAGGTGAGTCTGCACGATGCGGTGGACGCGGTGATGAAGTTGTTGCCCACGCCGACGGCGTCGGACGCGAAGAACTGCACCCATCGGACGCAGAGTGGGGGGCCGTCGCTGCCCGACGAGGCCCGGCTGCTCCCGACGCCACATGCGCCGCACACCGAGACGGCGGGGCATCGGGCGGGCGAGAAGTTCCGGCCGCCGTCGGTGGACCGCGAGGCGTTCCTGCCAACTCCCAGGGCGACCGACGGGACGAAGGGCTGCCCCGCGCAGCGTGGCTCCAAAGGCGACTTGATGCTGCCGTCGGCTGTCATGCGGCTGCTGGCCCCGGAGAACGGCGACGGCATCTCGTAGCAGTCCCGGACTCGGCCCACCGAACCGTCTCACCGGATCGTCATGAGGTGGCCTGGGTGATTACACGGCGGCGGTCCGGCGGTGGGAACAGGTCCTCGGACGGCCCGCGCCGTGTCCCACGCAGCCTGGTCGGCATGGCGGTCCGGTGTTGGCTCCGGCCTTTGTGGAATGGCTGCAAGGGCTCGAACCTGGGTCACCGGTCTCGGGCTGCCGCGCACCGCGGAACTGCGCGCACTGGGCAACGGCGTCGTCCCACAACAGGCCGCCTACGCGGTCGCGCTGCTGTTGACCGACCTCGCCGGGCTCCTTGGTGACGCCGCCGACGAGCGCGGCGCAGACGGGCGGGAGGCGAACGCGGCATGACCAGCCACCTGCCGAACCCGACTCCTGGCCCGGCCTTGCGGTTGCTCTCGCTCGGCGCCGGTGTGCAGAGCACCACGGTGTTGTTGCTCGCCTGCGACGGTGTGATTCCGCGCTTCGACTACGCCCTGTTCGCCGACACCGGGTGGGAACCGCGCCAGGTGTACGAGAACCTCGCGCGGCTGCGCGCCCATGCCGAGCAGGCCGGGATCCCGGTGCGCACCGTCTCGGCGGGCAACATCCGCACCGACGCGCTCGACCCCGCCCACCGGTTCGTGTCGATGCCACTCCACACGCTCAACACCGACGGCTCCCGTGGCTTGGCCCGACGCCAATGCTCAGTTATCTGCACTATCTCCCGCTGGTTGATCATGGCGCTCTACGTCGTGATCAAGGAGATACCAGTGGACCTTCGTCGTCAGCTCGTGGAAGGCCGTGCGCCCGTGCCCAGGGTCGGTTCAGTCATCAAGGTGGATCGAGTCCACCCACCGTTCGTCGTGCTCGACCCGACAGGTGCCGAGATCGTGGACATCACCGAGTACCTGCGGGACTTGGCACTCGGCGACGGCAGCCCGCTAACGGGGCGCAGCTACGCCTTCGGCCTGCTCCGGTGGTTCCGCTTGCTGTGGCTGCTCGGAATGGCCTGGGAACGGGCGACCGAATCAGAGGTCGCCGTATTGGTCGGCTGGCTGCGCACCGCGCCGAACCCGCAACGGCGACGGAGCGCACCAGCTACCGGCGGTCCGGGCGGGATCAATCCGAGAACCGGCAAGCCGACGCTGGCGGCCGGCTACGCCCGCACGACGATCAACCACGCCCTGTCCTCGGTGAGCGGGTTCTACGAGTACCACGGTCACCACGGCCGAGGCCCGGTGGTCAACCCCGTGCCCTCCTCGCCGCAACGCCGTCGCGCCCTGGCGCACCTGAGTCCGCTGGAACCCAAGCCGGTAGTCGGGCGAGCACGGCTGCGGCAGCGGGTGGTGCAACGACCACCACGGGCGATCCCGGATCGACTGTGGGACGAACTGTTCGACGCGATGGCCTGTGAACGCGACCGCGCGTTGCTGGAGTTCTTCGTCTCCAGCGGCGCCCGCGCCGCCGAACTGCTGGGCGTGACGCCGGAAGACCTGGACTGGGCAGGGCGCCAGATCTATGTGGTGTCCAAGGGCACCCGCGAGCGAGAGGCAATCCCGGCGTCACCGCAGGCGTTCGTCCGGCTGGCGCTCTACTTCGACGAGATCGGTACGCCCGCACAGGGCGAGTCGATCTGGCGCACTCGGCGCGGCGAAGACCGCCCGCTGACGTACTGGGCTCTGCGGCGAATCTTGCAACGCGCCAACACAGTCCTGGGGACGAACTGGACCTGGCACGACGCCCGGCACACCGCAGCGACCCGGATGGCCAACAGCGGAACGCTGACCCTGCCGGAAGTCCAGGCCATCCTCCGGCACGCCAACATCCAGACCACCAACCGCTACCTGTCCGTCGGCGTCGAGGAACTATTCGACAAGCTGACCGAGCACTACACCCGCCCCAAGCCACAGGCTCACTTCCCGACCGGCTACGACGCCGCCGACATCGAGGCGGTGTTCGGTGCCTAAATCACAGATCAGCACCACCACCGGTCTGAGCCGGCGGCATCGACACGGTCCCGTTCTGGAGGAGCTGGGCTTCGCCAGCCGATTCGTGTCCGGCAAGATCGAACCTCAACCAGCGATCACGACGACGCCACCGCGCCCGGCCGGCGAACTCCGCCGCGCACCCATCGATCGCATCGCCCAACTTGTGACCACTGCTTGGGAAGGTGCGCCGGTCACCTGCCACCAGCGTGGCCAAGCGGCCAGCATCATCCTGACCTACCTGACCGAATACCCAGGCCAAACGTGGCAGCAACGGTGGGACGCCAGCCCGATGGGCATGGGCGAGGCCAACGCCCGCATTCTCGGCTCACGACGCGAGACCGGCATGGCGATCGGCCAGGGTCTGAGGTCGTTGTTCTGCCTTCGCGTGATCCAACCGTCCCTGTTGGCATTTCGCGCCAACTCGTTCCATGAATACGGGCAGTTCTTCGTCGCGGCCCAGAGCGATCCGCTGATTGAGACGTTCGCCGAGCAGGTCGCTGCGTCCGACTTGTCGTGGGCGCACCAGCGGGAAGCCCTTTCGACGTGTGCTGCCTGCTCACCGTTCAAGGCGTCAGCCTCGCTGATCTCACCCCGGCCGCGTTGCTTCACTACGGGCACGAGACCCGCCGAGCCCGAGCGATCCTCCGACCGGGAAAGAAGGACTCCAACCGGTTCGCCGGGGCGCGGATCTCGGGGCCGATCGCGGAAATGGATCCCGCAGAGCGGATGCGGTTGATCGGCGATGAGGTCCGCGCCGCCCGGGCTGAGC
>CAJCJE010000986.1 GCA_903970565.1 Candidatus Melainabacteria bacterium
TGTTGCTGCAGCGTTGTTGCTGCTGGGTGTGGTTCAGGTGGATGACTTCCTTGGTGCGCTGATCAACTATGACAAGGAGAACATCCCCGATGTCTGCCTCAAGGCCGTCCAGCCGTACCTCGACGGCCGGGCCGTCGGCCGGGGTCAGCGTCACGACCCCGTCGGCCTGGTCGAAGCTGGGCGCCCCGTCGTAGATCATCGCGAACACCAGCACCCGCTTGATCTGCGACGCCTGGGCGAGGTTGACGAACATGTCCTCACCGCCGGAGTTCGCGCCGGACCGGTCGTCACCGTTGAGCATGATGTACGGCGCGGAGTCCAGACTGCCGAAGGCATTGCCGAGAGCCTGCACGACGCCCTTGCGGCCGTCCGTCAGCTCGTACAGGCACCCCAGGTCCAGGTCGATCGCGCCGCCGCCGGGGGCCAGCCGCTTGAGGAAGCCGGCCGGCTTGTCCGATGTCGGACGCGCCGTCCAGTTGAGATTCACCCGTAGCTGCCCGGACTGCTTGGTCAGCGACACTCTCGGCGCCGCCTTGGTCAGCGTCACTGTGGGCAGGGACACAGCGGGTTTGCGGTAGTCGATGGCCATCAGACACTGACCCCGTAGTCCCGGGCGATGCCGGTCAGGCCCGAGGCGTACCCCTGGCCGACGGCGCGGAACTTCCAGTCGGCGTCGTTGCGGTAGAGCTCGCCGAACACCATCGCGGTCTCGGTGGAGGCGTCTTCGCTCAGGTCGTACCGGGTGATCTCGGAATCACCGTTCTGGTTGATGATCCGGATGAACGCGTTACGCACCTGGCCGAAACCCTGCGAGCGCGTCTCGGCCTCGTAGATGCTGACCGGGAACACGATCTTGTCGACCTCGGCCGGCACGGCGGCCAGGTTGACCTTGATCTGCTCGTCGTCACCGTCGCCCTCGCCGGTGGTGTTGTCACCGGTGTGCTCGACCGATCCGTCCGGCGAGGTCTTGTTGTTGAAGAAGACGAAGTGCCCGTCGGAGAGAACGCTGCCGTCGGACTTGACCATGATCGCCGAGGCGTCGAGGTCGAAGTCGGTGCCGGTCGTGGTGCGGGCGTCCCAGCCGAGGCCGACGACGACGGCGGTGAGACCGGGTGCCTCCTTGGTCAGCGAGACGTTGCCACCCTTGGTGAGACTGACTGCCATGATGATTGTCCTTTCGAAAAGAGGAGATTCAGAGGTCGAACTCGGTCGGGGCGATCCCGACCGCGAAGCAGGCGTCGCGCACCGCGCGTCGTTCGTCGGCGTCGAACGTGCCGTCCGCGCCGCCGATGATGATGCCGATGCCGATCACCGCGCGGGCCTGGTCGGGCTTGGACTTCAGCTTGCCGATGGTGGCGATGGCCTCCACCTTGCCGAAATCGAAGTCGGAGTCGAGCTTGTCGCAGTACCAGTCGAACTTCGACCGCAGGTCGTCGGGCGAGAAGATCGCCAGGACGTCGTTGGACGAGATGAGCGCGGCGGTCTTCTGCCGTTCCGATGCGGAGATGGAACCGTCCGCCGCCGCGATCAGGGCGCACATCGCCATGCTGGCTGCTGCGAACTCCTTGTTGCGGAACTGACCGGACTTCGTCTTCAGGTCCGTGCTCATGGTCTGCGTCCTGCTCTTGAGCTGATCCCAGAGTGCCATGGTTGTTTTCTCCTTTACTTCGAGGCTGGTTCGAGGGGTTCGAGTTGGGCGGCCGGCTCGGGTTCCAGCGGCTTGCGCAGGCTGAGGACGATCGAGCCGGCCAGGACGGCGATGATGACGCCGAGGCTGAGGAGGGACGGGATCTCCGGGATCGAGCTGTCGATGACCTTGTGCGAAGCCTGCATCACCAGCTTGAGGCCGATGAAGGCCTGGATGATGGCCAATCCCTTGGACAGGTAGTGGAAACGTTCCAGCAAGCCGGACAGCAGGAAGTACAGCGCCCGCAGTCCGAGGATGGCGAACGCGTTGGAGGTGTAGACGATGAACGCGTCGTCGCTGACGGCCAGCACCGCCGGCACGCTGTCGACCGCGAACACCAGGTCGGCGGCCTCGATGGCCACCGCCACGGCAAGCAGCGGTGTCGCCACCCGTCGGCCGGCCTCCTTCACCATGAACTTCGTGCCGGCGTATTCCTCGCGAACCGGAATCACCTTGCGCATCAGGCGCATGGCCACGCTGGCGCCGGGGTCATAGGCGTCGTCGTCGTCCTTGATGAGTTGGTAGGCGCTGTAGAGCAGGACGGCGGCGAACACGAACAGGATGGCGGTGAACTGGCTGACGATCGCGACACCGGCGGCGAGGAAGATTCCGCGGAACACCAATGCCCCGATGACACCGAAGAAAAGTACCCGGTGCTGATAAGCCCGCGGCACCTTGAAGTAGCCGAAGATCAGCGCGAAGACGAAGAGGTTGTCGACGGAGAGGCTCTTTTCGAGCAGCCATGCGGTGGTGAAGTCGACGCCCGCTCCGGTGCCCAGGGTCAGACCCAGCACCAGTGCGAACACCAGGGACACCCCGACCCAGGCCGCGCTCCACCAGGCCGCTTCCTTGAAGCCGATGACGTGCGCGCCGCGGTGGGCCAGCAGATCGACGGCCAGCATGACCAGCACCACGGCGGCGAAGGCCGCCCAGGCCCAGAGTGGGACGTTCATCGGGTGGTCCGGGTTGTCATTGCTGGCTCCTGAGATGTTCTCGGCAACCCCTGCGGTTGCCGACACCTCAAGACTGCCGGTCGGAGCTCGCCGTGGCGGGGTCGTAACCCGGACACCTTCGTCAC
>CAJCJE010000987.1 GCA_903970565.1 Candidatus Melainabacteria bacterium
TCGGCGTCAGGCCAGGACGACGCCGCGCAGCACGATCCGGCTCGGTGTGCGCAGCGCGTCGAGATCACTCCGCGGATCAGCACGGTAGCCGATCAGGTCGGCCGGGGCACCGTCATTGACTCCGGACCAGCCCAGCCACTGCCGAGCGGCCCAGGATGCCGCGCCGAGCGCCCGTTCCGCGCCGAGCCCGGCGGCGGCGAGCGCGGCGATCTCGTCGACGATCCGGCCGTGGGTGATGCCGCCGCCGGCGTCCGTGCCCGCGTACACCGGGACGCCCGCCTCGACCGCCGCCGCGACGGTCTCCTTCGAGCGCGCGTACAGCGAGCGCATGTGCTTGGCGTAGGTCGGATATCTGTCCGCGCCGTCGGCGATGTCGGGAAAGTTGTCGGTATTGATCAGCGTCGGGACCAGCGCGGTGCCGCGTCGCGCCATCTCGGCGATGGTGTCGTCGGTCAGGCCGGTGCCGTGCTCGATGCAGTCGATCCCGGCGTTGATCAGGCCGGGCAGCGCGTTCTCGCCGAACACGTGCGCGGTGACCCGCGCGCCGGCCCGGTGCGCGGCGTCGATGGCCGTGACGAGCACGTCGTCGGGCCACAGCGGGGCGAGGTCGCCGACGGAGCGGTCGATCCAGTCGCCGACGATCTTGACCCAGCCGTCGGAGTTCGCGGCCTGTTCGGCGACGGCGTCCGGGAGCAGGGCGGGGTCGTCGAGTTCGAGGCCGAGTTCCCGGATGTAGCGCTTGGGCCTGCTCAGGTGCCGGCCGGCCCGGACGATCCTGGGCAGGTCGGAACGCTCCTGTAGCGGTCGGGTGTCGATCGGCGATCCGCAGTCGCGCAGCAGCAGCGCGCCGGCGTCCCGGTCGGCCTCGGCCTGCCGGGCCGCCTCGTCGATGCTGACGGCACCGCTGGCACCGAGGCCGACGTGGCAGTGCGCGTCGACGAGACCGGGCAGCAGGAACCCGCCGTCGAACACGGTTTCCGCGTTCGGCACCGGGGTGGTCCTGATCCGGCCGTTGACCACCCAGAGGTCGCGTTGCTCACCTTCGGGCAGCAGCACGCCCCGCAGATGCAGTGTCATTCCCCGGTCATTCCCTGCGTTCGTTCGGTCGCCGTTCGTCGGCGGGTATCGGCATGGTGGCTGCGGTCGTCGGCTACTTGTTCTTGTTGCCGAAGTTGAGTTTGGACGGGTCGAAGCCGGGTGGCAGCTCGTTGAGGCCGCCCATTCCCGGCGGGAGTTCGTTGAGGCCGGGCGGCAGCTGCGAGAGGTCGGGCAGGCCGCCGGGGAATCCGGGCAGTCCGGCGCGCGTCTTCGGCGGTGTCGGACCGCGCCCCTTGCCCTTCTTCCCCTTCTTGCCGCCCTTCTTCGTGGCCCGCCGCGCGCCACCACCGGGCATACCGAAGCGGCCGGCCATCTGCTGCATCATCTTGCGGGCGTCGAAGAAGCGGTTGACCAGGTCGTTGATCTCGCGGACCTCGACGCCGGAACCACGCGCGATCCGTAGTCGCCGGGAGGCGTTGATGATCTTCGGGTCGGCGCGCTCGGCCGGGGTCATGCCACGGATGATCGCCTGTAGCCGGTCGAGGTGCTTCTCGTCGAAGTCGGCGAGCTGGTCCTTGAACTGGCCCGCGCCGGGCAGCATCCCGAGGATGTTGGCGATCGGGCCCATCTTGCGGACCGCGAGCATCTGACCGAGGAAGTCCTCCAGGGTCAGTTCACCGGTGCCGATCTTGGCGGCGGCGGCCTCGGCCTGATCGGCGTCGAAGGCCTGTTCGGCGGCCTCGATGAGGGTGAGCATGTCACCCATGCCGAGGATGCGGCTGGCCATCCGGTCCGGGTGGAAGACGTCGAAGTCCTCCAGCTTTTCGCCGTTGGAGGCGAACATGATGGGCTGGCCGGTCACCTCGCGGACGCTCAGCGCGGCACCGCCTCGGGCGTCGCCGTCGAGCTTGGTGAGCACCACGCCGGTGAAGCCGACGCCCTCGGAGAAGGCGGTCGCGGTGTTCACCGCGTCCTGGCCGACCATCGCGTCGACGACGAACAGCACCTCGTCCGGGTTGACCGCCGCCCGGATGTCGATGGCCTGGCGCATCATCTCGGTGTCCACGCCGAGCCGGCCGGCGGTGTCGACGACGACCACGTCGTACTGGGCGCGGCCGGCTTCCTCGATGCCGCGCCGGGCGACGTCGACCGGGTCCCCGACGCCGTTGCCGGGTTCGGGAGCGAACACCGTGACACCGGCCCGCTCACCGACCACCTGTAGCTGGGTGACGGCGTTGGGGCGCTGGAGGTCGCAGGCGACCAGCAGCGGGGTGTGGCCCTGCGCGCCGAGCCATTTGCCGAGCTTGCCGGCGAGGGTGGTCTTACCGGCCCCCTGCAGACCGGCGAGCATGATCACCGTCGGTGGGTTCTTCGCCAGATTCAACCGCCGGGTCTCGCCACCGAGGATCGTGACGAGTTCCTCGTTGACGATCTTGACGACCTGCTGGGCCGGGTTGAGGGCCTGCGAGACCTCGGCACCCTTGGCGCGCTCCTTGATCCCGGCGATGAAGGTCCGCACCACCGGCAGCGCGACGTCGGCCTCGAGCAGGGCGATGCGGATCTCGCGTGCGGTCGCGTCGATATCGGCCTCGGACAGCCGCCCTTTGCCGCGCAGAGTGGACAGGACCGATGTGAGCCGGTCGGAAAGGGTGTCGAACACGGTAACGGCGCTCCAGCAGGTCGAGTGGTGACAGTCCAGCCAGTGGTGGAAAAATGGCAAGCCACTGACGAGCGTAGTCGTTACCCGTCGAGCAGGTCAGCAGGTGCGTCGCGGACCCGTGCGCGCGGTGCGCCGGAACCGGTCGGGACGCACCTTTCACGGCGGAGTCCCGACCGGCCGTGCCGCCTCGGCGAAAGCACCTGTTTTCCGACGACATCGCCCGCCCGGTCCGCGCGGATCAGCTGCCGTGCCCGGCTGTCCGGCGGTCAGCGGGCGGCGGCGAGCACCGTGGCCTCGATACGGACACGGGCGGCCGGGTCGAAGGTGCCGTCGCCGTCGGCGGCCAGGCAGAACGAGCTGATCGCGGTGGCGCCGGGGGTGGCCACCCGCGCCCAACGGACGTCCGCGCCGCACGCCTGGAGCGCGCTGGCGATCCGGTAGAGCAGGCCGATCCGGTCGGCGGCGCGGACTTCGAGCACGACCGCGCCGGTCGCCTCGTCGTCGAACCACAGCGCGCGCGGTTGGGCCCGCTCCCCCACCGTGCGGGCGTAGTCCTGTTCCTTGGCCAGCAGCCGTTCGCCCAGCGGCAGCGAGCCGTCCAGGGCCCTGCCGAGTTGTTCACGCAACAGGGCCGGGTCGGGCAGTTGACCGAAGCGCGGCGACACCCCGAACACGTCGACGGCGATGCCGTGATGGCTGCGCAGGGTCGCCGCGTGCACCCGCAGGGAGTTCAGTGCCAGCACGCCCGCGGCCTTGGCCAGCAGACCGGAACGGTCCGGCGCGACCACGGTCACCGTGGCATCCGGCGCGGTGCCCGACAGCAGCACCCCGAGCCGGCCGGAGGCGGCGGCGGATTCGGCGAGTTCCTGCTGTTGGCTGGTCAGCGATTCCGGGCCGGGGGCGGGGGAACCGGCGAGCACGGTGCGGCAGTTGGCGACGAGTTCGGCGATCAGGCCGGCTTTCCAGTCGGTCCACACGCCGGGCCCGGTGGCCTTGGAGTCGGCTTCGGTCAACGCGCCCAACAGTTCCAGCAGCACGATGTCGCCGTCGAGGGTGTCCACGATCCGGTGCACGGTGGCCGGGTCGGCGACGTCGCGGCGGGTCGCGGTGTGCGGCAGGAGCAGGTGGTGGCGGACCAGGCCGGTCAGGATGGTCACATCGGTCGGGTTCAGGCCGATCCGCTCGCCGACCTGGGCGGCGATGGCCGAGCCGACCACGGAATGGTCGGCGTCGCGGCCCTTGCCGATGTCGTGCAGCAGGGCG
>CAJCJE010000988.1 GCA_903970565.1 Candidatus Melainabacteria bacterium
GGCGGGCAGGTCGAGGCCGAACACGCTGGCCCCCTGTGCCGCCAACGCGCGCGCGGTGGCCCCACCGAGCCCCGACGCAGCACCGGTGACCAGCGCCGCAGCGCCCGCGATCCGCATGTTCTCTCCTCCTGCCGATGACCACGCCGTCGGCAGTGAGGCTAGCCGGCAGGCCCGGTGCCCTGACTATCGGAAGTGCCCGGAGTCACGAACGGGGAGCCGAGGGCAGCGCGGAGGCGGGTCGCGAGATCCGGTTGCCGAGCCGGGCGGCTGGTTGCGTGGTTCGCGACGCTAGTTGCGTTGTTCGCGGCGCCAGGCCAGCGCTTCGGCGGAACGCAGCAGGATGACCAGTGGCAGGGCGGCCAGCAGGGCCAGGCCGATGAACAGACCGACAATCCCCAACAGTTCCATGCGGTACAGGCTGCGCCGAATGGCCCTTCCGGCGCGTCGGCCGGCAGACTTGTCTTCAGGGGGACCTGCGGGATGGTTTAGTCACCGACAGCTCATGTTGCAGATGGACCCGGCCCTGGGTATCACCCGTCCGAGTTCCCCCGGTCGCTCGACCGGTTGACGACACACAACCAGGCGCCGAACCGGACCAGATCCTTGCCGCGCACCCGAGGGCCACACCTGAGGTCAGCACACCCGAGGTCAGCGGCGGCCGGGGGCGCAGATCTCGTCGAGGGCGGCCCGTTCCCAGGCGGCCGGGCGCCACTGGGTCGCGGCGGCGTTGGCCAGGACCTGCTCGGGGCTGGTGGCGCCGGCGATCACCGAGCCGACGACCGGTTGGGCGGCCAGCCAGCCCAACGCCAGCGTCACCATGCTGAGTTTGCGCTGCTCGGCGAAGGCCCGCAGCTTGTCGATCCGACCCCAGGGCGCCTCGGCGAGCAGTTGGTCGCGGCCGGCGAGGCGGGAGTCGGCCGGCGGGGTGACGCCGGCCCGGTATTTGCCGGTGAGCAGGCCGTTGGCCAGCGGGAAGTAGGGCAGCAGGCCGATCTCGAACCGCGCGCAGGCCGGCACGATCTCGCGTTCGGACTCCCGTTCCAGGAGCGAGTAGTGGTTCTGCGCCGAGACCGGCGCGGCGAGGCCGAAGTGCCGGGCCGCCCAGGCGGCGTCGGCGACCTGCCAGGCGGCCAGGTTGCAGTGCCCGACGTAGCGGATCTTGCCCTCGGTGATCAGGCCGTCCAGCGCGCTCAGGGTCTCCTCGACCGGGGTTGCCGGATCGGGATGGTGCAGCTGGTAGAGGTCGATCCAGTCGGTGCCGAGGCGCCGCAGGGAGGATTCCACCGCGCGCCGGACGTAACCACGGGCCGCGCGGGCGCCGAAGTCGGGGCCGTTGGCGCCCTGCATGTCCATCCCGAACTTGGTGGCGATCACCGCTCGGTCCCGCCTGTTGACCAGGGCCTGGCCGAGCAGTTCCTCACTGCGGCCACGCGGGGCGCCGTAGACGTCGGCCACGTCGAAGAAGTTCATGCCGGCATCGAGCGCGGCATCGATCACCGCGCGGGTACCGCCCAACGACTCACTCGCGGTGCCGGGCCGGCCGAGGTTGTTGCAGCCAAGGCCGATCACGCTCACCGCGAGACCGGACCGACCAAGACGACGCAGTTCCACGAGGCTGAAGACCCTACCTGCATCGACCGAACGCCCTACCGGTAGCGCGCCCATCGGGCCGAGGAATCGCCCGATCGGACGCTGGCCAACCGGCGGTGCAGTTCCGGCGCGACCTCGGGGTTGCTGCGCAGGATCGGCAGCGCGCTGGTCACCATGTTCAGCTCGCGCACCGCGCGCAGGACCTCGAAACCGGCCCATGTCGTCACGTCGAAGCCGTAGGTGCGCTGTAACTGCCGCGCCTGGAGGGGCGAGCCGCCGAAGCGGCGCAGCGCGACCGGGATCGGGGTCAGGTCCCACTCCGGCGGGCCGAAGCAGGTCGAGTCGAAGTCGCACAGCACCGGACCGTCCAGGCCGGGGATCAGGTTGCCCAGGTGCGCATCCCCGTGCACGACGGCGGAGGGCAGCGGGAACTCCAGGGTCGCGAGTTGCTCCGCGACCTCGGCGCGGCGCCGTTCGAGGAAGTCGCGGTCGTCGTCGGCCAACTGCTCCGCGTCGGCGATCCGGCGGGTCACATCGTCCAATGGCGACCACGCGGGCAGGACGAAGGTGGGTCGCGGGAGTTCGTGCAGCCGGCGCAGCAGGCTCGCCAGATCGTGGGTGGTCGGCTGGTAGGAGGTGGTGGGGACCTCCTCCCAGACCGTCGCGAGGTAGCCGCCGATCCGGACGGGCTGGGGCAGGCCGGGCAGCAGCCGGACGGCCGGGAAATCGTGGTCGGCCAGCCAGTCGGCCACCGCGACGACCTTGCCGACCCGGTGCCGCAGCGCCCACGAGCCGCAGATCCGGATCACCACCGGCTGAGCGGCCAGCCGGAACACCGCGTTGGTGGCGAACCTCAGCAGGGTCGCGCCGGCCGGATCGAGATCGGCGACGGCGCAGACCCCGGCCAGCACGGCGGCCAGTTTGTCCGGGGTGAACCGGGCGCCGGGCGGGTCGGCCAGGCCGGCCGGGTCCGCCAGACTGGCCAGCTCGGCGAGGTCGGTGACATCGGTGACATCGGTGACATCGGTGAGACCGGCGAGGTCGGTGACATCGGTAAGGTCGGCGAGGTCTGCGACGTCACCGAGGTCGGTCAGGGCACTGTCCGGGCAGGCCAGATTCGTTGGCGCGTTCATCCCTTGGCTTTCTCCCACCCTCCCCGGTGGCAGCCGCCGACCGGCGTCCGGCCACGTCGACGGGCCGGATACCGGTCAGACCGCCAGGACCGCGCTGGACCGGGGAACCGGTGACCAGGCGGCCCGGCCGGTCAGGCGACCATGAACTTGCTCAACCGCTCGGCAAGGTCGCGGGCATCGCTGTTGTTGCGGCGCTTCTCGGCCTCTCTGTGCAGCGGTTCCAGACGTTCCTTCACGCGCGCGGACTTGAGATTCTCGGCGATGTCGAGGGCGAACCGGCCGATCTTGGCACCGTGGTCGATGTCGCCGTCGAGCAGGTGGTTGGTCGCCAGCGCCACCTGGTTGAACGACTTGCTGCGCGACATCTCCTCGCCGTAGCCGGCGCCCGCCCTGGTCAGCGCGGGAATGGCGTACTTGGTGTGCTTGCGGTCGACCTCAAGGGCCAGCACCGAATGCACGACACCGACCATGCCGTAGAGGTCGGCCTCGTTGAAGAAGCTGACCCAGGAGTCGACATTGTCCTTGTCCGCGCGGGAGAACTCGTCCTTGGTCCGGCCGACCAGCTTGAGTGCCTGCCGCTCGTCGCCGAGCGCGGCATAG
>CAJCJE010000989.1 GCA_903970565.1 Candidatus Melainabacteria bacterium
ACCGGCGAGCACGCCGAAAACCAGCAGCTGCCAGGTCAGCGAGACACCCGCCGCGACGGCGATGACGCCGGCCCCGGCGCCGGCCAGCGAACCGATACTCCAACTGCCGTGCAGGGCGCCCATGATCGGCCGGCCGAGCGCCTGTTCGACGGTGATCGCCTGCGCGTTCATCGACACGTCCAGCGCTCCCTGGAACAGACCCCAGATCGCCAGCGCGACGAACAGTTCCGGCAGTGACCGGGCGAGGCCAACGAGGATGCCGGCCGCGCTGTAACCGATCGCGGCGACCCGCACCGCGCGCCTGCTGCCGATTCCTGCGAGCACCGGGCCGATCAACAGGGTCGCGGTCACCGAACCGACCGGAGCGCCGAGCAGCGCGAGACCCAACTGGCCGTCGGACAGCTGTAGCAACGACTTCACCTGCGGCACGTGCGCGGTCCACGAGGAGAACAGCACGCCGTGGATGACGAACACCACGTTCACCGCCAGCCGGGCCCGTCGCACCGCCCGCACGTCGACCGGCGACCGTGGCCCCGCCGGCCCCGCTCCCCCGGCCGGCACCGTCGTCATGGCCTCGGTGCCGCCGCGGTGATCGCCGGTCTTCCGGGCGTCGGACCGGTCGCGGTCAGCCACGCCGCACCTCGATGCCCAGCGCGCCGACCTCGTCGACGACGGCGGCCGGCAGGTTGTCGTCGGTGACCAGCACATCGATCCTGGTCAGCGGGGCGATCACGGCCATCGCAGAGCGCGCGAACTTGGTCGAGTCCGTGGCCAGCACCACTCGGGTGGCCGCGTCGATCGCGGCGAGTTTCACGGCGGCGTCGGTGAGCCGGTAGGCGGTCAGCCCGTCCGCGACCGACACCCCGCAGCAGGTGATCACGGCGGTGTCGAAGCGCAGCGAACGCACGGCCGACTCGGCGAGCGGTCCGGTCGCGGTCAGTTCCACCGGGCGCAGTTCGCCGCCGGGCAGGATGACCCGCGTCGGTGGCGCGTCGGCGAGCACGTTGGCCGCCTGTAGCGACAGCGGCAGCACGGTCAGGTTTCGGCCGGCCAGCGTCCTGGCCACGGCAAGACCAGTGGTGCCGCTGTCCAGCGCGACCACCTCGCCGTCCGCGATCAACTCGCCGACCAGCCGCGCGATGCGCCGCTTGGCCTCGACGGCCTGCATCTCCCGCATCGCGAAGGGCGGTTCCTCGCCTTGGCCGAGCAGGCTGACCGCGCCGCCGCGCACCCGGCGCAGCACGCCGAGCCGGGCCAGCTCCTCCAGGTCGCGGCGGATCGTCACCTCCGAGGCGCCCAGCACCTCGGCCAGCTCGACCACACTAGCTCGCGCCGAGGATCGAACATGATTAGCGATCGATTGATGCCTTTCCGAAAGCCGCATAGCTTCATACGAACATATCGACTGCTCGTTTCGCAAGGTAACCGCCCACACCCGACGTTCCGGGACCGACTGTGCAGATGATCAGAGGCATCGGCGCGCACCGCGGCCACTCGAGGCGGACACTGATAAGTAGTCGTACTGACGAATCCGATCGGCCTGGTCGCGCGTACGACACAGGAGACGGACCACAACAGGGCCGCGAGGTGGCCGCACGCGGCGTCGGCGGCGAGCGGTGTGACGGGATGAGGGGTCGACAAGTGGAGGATCAGCGGTTGACACCGCAGGAGCAGGTGGATCAGGTGATGACCGAGTTGCAGACGCGGGCGGCACACCTCCGGGAGAACCAGACGGCGGCGCTGGCCGCGACCGGCGAGGCCCGGTCGCACGACGGGACCGTGCGCGCCACGGTCGACTCGACCGGCGTGCTGACCGCGTTGGACTTCACGCCGTCACTGTTCGACCGGAGCACCCCGGACAAGCTGGCCGCGACGATCGTGGCGACCGTGCAGGCAGCGGCCGGCCGGGCCCGCGCGCAGGCCGGCCAGGCCTGGGAGTCGCTGACGGCGGCCGACGCCGGCCTGTTGGCCACCGCCGCCAGGGAGGTCGGTCGCTGGGGCCTGCCGGCGGGTGGGGTGCCCGAGGTGCCCAACACCGCGACCGATCCCACCGGCGGCCAGGACCAGTGGCAGCAGCTGCGCGGCGGCGACCAGCCGGAGGAGGAAAACTTCCAGATCGGTTTCCAGACCGAGGACCAGGCCGGTTTCCAGACCGAGGAAAGGCCCTGGTGAGTCACTCGTGGGCATAGTGCTACCCGGCGCGCTGGCCTGGGTGCTGGACATGATCGGCATCGAGTGGCCGAACATCGACGAGGACGAACTGCGCTCCGGCGCCACCCAGTTGCGGTCGCTGTCCAGCGAGGTGACCGGCAACACCGGGGACGCGCAGTCCTCGATCGAGCAGATGCTGCAAGCCAATTCCTCGCAGTCGCTGGATCTGTTCAACGCGCTCTGGCAGAAGCTGGCCAGCGGTCATCTGCCCCAGTTGGCCGAGGGCCTGAACGTGATCGCGACCGGTCTGGACGTGTCGGCCGGCCTCGTCGAGGGGATGAAGGTGGGCGCCATCGTCCAGCTCGGCGTGCTGGCCGGCGAGATCATCGCCGACCAGGCCGCCGCGCCGTTCACCTTCGGTGCCTCGGAGGCAGCGATCCCCGGCGAGGTGGAGATCACCAGCCAGATCGTGAAGGCGATCTTCAAGAAGGTCGCCGAGCAGGTCGAACAGGCGCTGCTGAACGCGATCGAGGGCCCGATCTTCAGCGCGCTGACCGATGCCGGCGAACAACTGGCCGAGCAGCTGGTCGGCGATGCGCTCGGGGTCAGCAGCGGGGTCAACGTCGGTGCCGTCTTCTCGGCCGGCGAGCAGGGTTTCTCCACCGGCGCGGACGGCGAGATCAGCGATCCCGGTTCGATAGTGGGCATCCCCGACGGCGGCGGCGCGGACAGTGGCTCCGGCGGCGATGCGGGCGGGGGTTCGGGCGATCCGAGCGGAGATCCGAGCGGACCGGTCGAGATGGGCCCCGGCATCGTGGAGAACCAGCCCAGGACGGTCGAGCCGGTGAACCTCACCCAGGAGCGCATCACGTCCTCGGACGTGGCCTGACGGGCCGCCTGACGGGCCGAGGCGCACCCGCCGAAGCCGACCGGAGAGAATGGTCCGACGGAGGAGACTGTCGGCGCGCTGCGGGGAGAAACGATGACGCGGGTTCTGATCGCCGGCGCGGGTATCGGCGGCTGCGCCACCGCGCTGGCCCTGCACAAGGCCGGCTTCGCGGTCGAGGTGCACGAGGCGCATCCGGTCAGCGGCGCGGACATCGGCGCCTTCCTGACCCTGGCCAGCAACGGGATGCAGGCCCTCGGCCAGCTCGACGCCGCCGAACCGGTCGCCGAGGCCGGGTTCGCGCTGACCAGGATGCAGGTCATCGCCGAGAACGGCGCGGTGCTGGCCAAGACTCCCCTTGGCGCATATGAGAACCCGCTGACCCGGTTCCGCTGCCTGCGCCGGGCCCAGCTCGGTGCCGTGCTGCACGCCGAGGTGCTGCGGCGCGGCATCCCGGTCGGCCAGGGTGCCCGGCTGGCTTCGGCGCAGGAGGACGCGACCGGGGTCACCGCGACCTTCGCCGATGGCAGTACCGCCCGAGGCGAGGTGCTGATCGGCGCGGACGGGCTGAACTCGGTGCTGCGTGGCCGGCTCGACCCGGCCGCGCCCGCGCCGCGTTACGCGGGTCAGCGCGTGTTCTACGGCTACACCAGCGAGATCGAGCCGCACTGCGCGCCGGAGGAGATCAGCATGGTCACCGGCAGCACGGCGGCCTTCGGCTTCGCGGTGTCACCGGCCGGGGAGACCTACTGGTTCGCCAGGGTGCCGGGGGAAACTCCGCTGCCGGCCGAGGAGAT